>NZ_KB291475.1:0-550 GCF_000318295.1 Capnocytophaga sp. oral taxon 326 str. F0382 | reverse complement strand
AAATAATATCATCAATGATGTACCTGTCTTTCTTCTTAGCTACTTTTAATTGTACGCTATCATATCTATTAAAAAAGAAATCAAAAATATAAACATTATATCTTTCTGAACTTATTTTCTTTACTTTAAGAGAGTCTAACCATTTTAGGTTGATATCTTGGGCATTTAGAATAAAATCCATATCTCTATCTTCAGTAGGTTTTATTTTTTTTATCAATTTATTTGATAAATAGTTTTTCTTAATTCTTATTAATTCATCTTCACATTTTTTTTCTTCTTCATATAAATCAGAGCACGGTATTTTATCTTGTTGCCTGATGTACTTATCATAAAATTCCAAAATCATTTTTGTAGCTTCATCAGTTTCTTCTTTAGGCACTTGAATTGGTGCAATTGTATCTTTTTCTACTATGGTATCTCTTTTGATAGAGGAAATAGTAGCTGTAGTATCATCAAAAGATGACACTTGGGTATTGCAATTGTTGCAAGAAAACAACAATAAACACGCTGAAATAAAATAATAAATTTTTACCATCTGAATATTTTAAAA
>NZ_KB291474.1:0-3318 GCF_000318295.1 Capnocytophaga sp. oral taxon 326 str. F0382 | reverse complement strand
GTAAAATAGAGTCAACTTTATTAAATAAAATACCCAAGCTATCAACTATCATATTATCTTTCACTATTGCTAATGGAGGTTTTTTATAAAGTTTTTTTTCTTCTATTCTATTTTCATCTTCATTTGAAGTTATTTCTATATCTTCAATAGTTGATATTTCATTAGTTATGTTATGTATGCATATAGTTTTATCCTTAAAGTTTAATATTATAGAATGTGGACATACATATTTATAAGAATAAACATTAAAAACTATATATCTATCATCAATGATTTCTTTTTTACCACTACAAGCAGCAAGTAGCAAAAGTATTATAAGAATATATTTTTGCATAATTTAATTATTTAGATTTTCCTATATTAAAGAATGATACCCATTTATCTCTGTTTATAGTGTCGTTTTTCATATTGAAATCTCTTACTAAGTAAAAGATATCCCATTCTTTTCCTGTGGGATTGAAGCAGTAATACATACACTTATTTCCTTTAAAATAGTTAAATGACATATAAACATATTGATCTGGGGCAGGCATTGCTTTTTCGCACGAAAATGGTGTTCCATCTTGCAGAATAGAATCTATTTTCTCAAATAAAACGTCTGTATCAGTGGTCATTTTATTATCAGCTATAAATCCTAACTCATAAATAGTATTATAATCAATTCTATCATTCTTCTGTTTAATAGCTTCTTTAGGTAAAGTCCCTTCTACTACTTCTACTTCATCTTCCACAAATCGGTCAAAGTTAGCTTCATTTATTATATTATGAACAAATACAGATTTGTCCTTAAAATCTAATGTTATAGAGTGAGACCCTAGTTTTTTTCCTATATATAAATTGAAAATGAGTTGTCTATCATCAATGGGTTCATTTTTCTTCTTCTCCTGACAAGCAACAAGAGGTAAGAGAAGTATTATAAAAATATATCTTTGCATAATTATTTCATTTATTATAGAATAACTTCCATTTATCAGCATTTATTGTATCATTTTTTATAATAAAATCTTGTGCTAAATAAAATATATCCCATTCATATTGTGTAGGTCTAAAACAAGAATAAATAAGCTGATTATCTTTAAAATATGTAAAAGACATATAGGCATCCTCATCTGGCATAGGGGGATGATTAATACAAGAAAAAGGAAATTTCTCTTGTAAAATATTATTTATTTTTACAAATAAGCTATCTGTTTTTTGAGTTATTTTATTGTCTATTATCATCCCTTTGGGATAAATACTATAAATAGAAGTCCACTTGATATTATAACTTGGTGGTGGAGGCGGAGGGTTAAATTCAAACATTCCTTCATTTGCAATATTATGAATAAAAACTGATTTATCTTTAAAATCTAAGGTAATACTATAAGAAGGCACTTTTTTTGAAGTATATAGATTAAAAACTATATACCTATCATCAATTACTTCTTTCTTACCTTTTTCACCACAAGCAGTAAGAGATAAAAGAATTAATAAAATGTATTTTTTCATAATTATTTTCTAATATTGTATTGGTATTACATTCTTATATAAATCGTGATAAGTCTGGATCTTCATTTTAGTGCCATAAAGAAAATTTTTCCAAGCATCATATTGAAACTTATAAGGAGGCTTCTCTGCGTGAGGACGATATATTACAAATGCAGGCATTCTTTTTATTCTTTTTTTATAGAATAAATTCACATAGTGTATAGCCATAGGAACATCTCCCCTACTACTACCTGCCCCTGATGCTACATCATCTTTCCCTTTAGCAGTACCTGGATGGCTATGAAAATGAATTTTTAAATCAAGGTCAGTATAATTTTCAGGTGGAGGAAGAACTCCTGGAGATTCTGAGTAATTAAGTGTAGCTAAAACATACAAAGATTTTTTAGTAGTTCTTTTTTCATAATTTAATAAAGCCCACTCTGCTTCAATAGAAGCATCACATACAAATTTAAACAATTTATAAGCATCATCTTTATTAGAGATTGTTATATAAACCCCGTCTTTTATTCCCCAATATTGAGTATCACTTTTGTATGGATTCCTTCTCTCCGCCAATTCTTCTATCACCTTCCCTTCATTAAGTGTAATAAACTTATTCCTTACCCCCTTATCCCAATTAGCCTTTGTATGTAGTCTATACATATTATGACCATTAGTTTCTGAAACTTTTGTAATATATCCTTCTTCATCTACTATAAAATCTTTTATTTTTGGAGGTGGTGCAGCTACTTTAAGAGTAGCTGTTACGGATTGTCCTGTTTCTCTAAGTGTGATTGTTATTGTTGCCATAGGTGTTATTTTTTAGTGTTTATAACTGTTAGAGGTATTTGTTCTTTGGTGTCATTTGTAAAGGCGTAATCTTTTAGTGTGTCATTTTCTAAGATGTTGCCCTTATATTTGAAGTCAAGGCCTTTATTATCGAGGCTGAAATCCATTGTTAGTCCTGATAGATTTTCTCCTTCAATCACTAAATAGACCTCTTGCTCATCTTCTCCTAAGTCTATTTTATTACCTTGTAAGTCTGTAAAATAGGCTTCTGTAATATCAGGTTTTGTGAGTATATCATTTACGAACTTACCAAAATCCATAAAGGGATTTATCATATCCATTTTAATAGGGTCAGCATTAAGGAGATTTCGTGTAGTTATCTCAGCTACTTGTCCGTGATTGATAATGTCAATGCAATCAGTGCCGCCAATAGGGCAAGTGCCTTTGCTGTCTTCTAAAAGCGGATGCCCATTGTTGATTTCGTAGGTTACCTTTTCGTGCGCTCCACTCCACTGTGTTACTACTGCTTGGCAGGGGTTAAAACTGTTGCCTGTGGGTTGTAATTTACATAGCCCAAAAGTATTTTTCTCAAAAGTGCTACCTATATCAGCAGTGGTAGCTACAAGTTTCTCTTTAGGCTCTTCTTCATTAATATAGTGCTTGTTTTGAGTAAGCACCTTGAGCTTATCGGGTGTAGTACCAAACTTGCAATTGCAAGTTGCCCCTTGGCAAACTAAGTGTTTCTGTGCCAGAATATATTGTTTTTTATTGATGCTACAAATGTAAGTATTATTTTTGAATTGACAATGGATAGTAAATAATTTTATAAAAATTTATCCCCACAAGTGTGCACTTGTGGGGATTTTTATTAGAGTATAATGTGTTTAAACTTTTTTGAGCAACTTGGAAATAAACCCGAACAGGAGCATTCTAATTTAAGTTATATCAAGAAAATAAACATCTGGTTGCACTCCTTTATTAAAGCTAAATCTTTTTTTCTACCCTTAAAAAGCTAATAATCCAATGAATTATTGTATCTTTGCACAAAGTTCCTGAATTTTG
>NZ_KB291473.1:0-867 GCF_000318295.1 Capnocytophaga sp. oral taxon 326 str. F0382 | reverse complement strand
GTACTGCATCGGGTACATACACAGTAACTTATAGCATCTGTGAAGTACTCAACCCAAGCAACTGCAGCACAGCCACAGCCACTATTGTAGTAGGTGCTCCTGCGATTGTAGCCAACACAGACACCCTAACTATCACCAATGGTGCTAATGGTGGTACTACCGGCAGTGTATTGACTAACGATAGCTTAAACGGACATTTGAACCCAAGTACTACTTCGGTAACCCTCACTTGGCTAACTGTTCCAACAGGTGTTCAAACCCACACCGATGGTACACTTACAATCCCTGCAGGTAATGCATCGGGTACTTACACAGTAACTTATAGTATCTGTGAAGTGCTCAACCCAAGCAACTGCAGTACAGCCAAAGCAACTATTGTAGTAGGTGCTCCTGCAATTATAGCTAATACAGATACCTTTACTATTGCAGATGGTATAATAGGCGGTACTACCAGTAGAGTACTGACCAACGATAGTCTCAACGGGCACTTGAACCCGAGCACGAGCTCAGTAACCCTCACTTGGCTAACTGTTCCAAAAGGCGTTCAAACCCATACCGATGGTACACTTACAGTCCCTGCAGGTACCGCATCGGGTACTTATACGGTTACTTATAGTATCTGTGAGAAACTGAACCCAGGTAATTGCAGCAGTGCCACGGCAACTATAGTAGTACACAGAACAGCAGTGGCAATACCTGTAGCGGTAAATGATGAGGTTACAACTCCTATCAACACGCCTATTGTAATAGAAGTGTTACGTAACGATACCCCTCACGGAACAACGCCGCATATTACCAATGCCCCAGCTAATGGTGCAGCAGTAATGAATCTTGACAATACAGTAACATATACTCCAAATACTAATT
>NZ_KB291472.1:4251-32929 GCF_000318295.1 Capnocytophaga sp. oral taxon 326 str. F0382 | reverse complement strand
TCCCTGAGTATTACAAGAAGCTTTTTGGGTAGCTGTTGCAGATATCTGCATTTGCAAATGAGATTTTTTTACTTCGAAGTGAAGTACTTGCGTACAATTGCTTGGGCTTTCGGTAAATACAATATAATAATGACCTGCTGCTAAAGCACTTCCGGCTGTTTGTGGTGTAGTTACTGCTGCCGCCGTACCTGTATCTACTTGCTGATGGGTACTATTATTGAATATTTTCCAGCTAATAGTGCTACCTGCTTGCCAACCGCTAAGGGTGTAATTTACTTTACCATCATTACCTTCAGCACAAGAAGTTGTAGGCGTTTGAGATAAAGTTACCGCTAAGGTAGAAAGTGTAGGCACTGGTATAGTAGCCTCATGTGTATAACGGCAACCTGTATCGGCATTGTATACTACAAAGGTATAACGTACCCCTGAAGTAAGGTTAGGTATATTAGCTTCCACACCTCCTGTTACCGGATTACCTTTGTACCAAGTATCACTACCTCCTGTACTATTAGGAACAACCTTAGGTGTTATCCAAGGAGCTATTGGATTTTGGATACCTGTGCGATATACAGCAAAGTAAGCATTAGCAGTAGTAGTGAATGAGGCTGTACTTGCTACTTTTACGTAAGCATTATGGGTAGTACTACAATTTGTAGGTGTATCATAACGTACCGTAATAGAGGTTGTATTTGCATTCACTACCGTTTGCAAGTGAGTTTCACAACCATTAGCATCGACGATAGTAATATTGTAATTACCATAGTTCAATCCTGTAAATGGCAGTGTAGTATTAGCGGCCTGACTATTGTGAGTAGCACTTTGCGTAGTGTTATGAGTTGTATTTTCAACCTTAACTGTATAAGGAGCTTTACCTCCTGTAATCAATTTCACTGCTAAATCGGCAGTAGGGGAGTTACAGCTAATTTGTTTAGTAACTGTGACTGTAGCGGTGAGTTGAGGCACTCCATTTACAGTAAAGTTTTGTGTAAACTCACAACCTCTATCGTCAGTGATTTTTAAGGTATAAACTCCTGGAGCTAAAGCCGTCATTGTTTGTACTGCATTAGAAGCATCTAACACTTGTACTGTGTGTGAAGAGGTTCCAACGTGATAATCGGACGGGGAGAGCAATAAAGCTCCATTAGCACGACCACAAGTAGCTGCTGTAACGGTGAGTGTACCTACAAGCAAACGCGGAGGATCACTACGCAAGGTTATATACTGTTCAGCTTTACACTCGCTACCATCAGGATAGTAACGCACTTGGAACTTGAAATCGGTATGAGTAGTAGCATTGGCACCATATTCGACTTGGCTTGTTGCCGAACCTATCGTACTATAAGTAGCTCCACTATCGGTGCTCACTCTAAATTCTTTGATAGCGACTGGGTCTCCACCTTTTGCTGTAAGCGTATAGGTTACTAAATTACCTTTACAATTTGCATACTGTTGATGGGTAGGTGATACTTGCAAGCTAAGTGCTTCAAACACTTTAGTAGTTACACTTGTTGTACAACCATAACCATCGGTAATCATAAAGGTGTGAGTACCTGAAGCTACTTCTTCAGGGTAAGTGAAGCTACCTGAAGAGAACGCATAAATGCTTGTACTACCTTGTTTTTGTACTTTGTAGTTACCATTACCACTCAAGATATTAATTACTACATATTTGGCATCACTAAATTGATAGCAATATGAAGCCGGTTCGGCAGTAGCCGAAATAGTATCAGGAGCTACAATCTCGAAAGTAGTTTGAGTAGTACAATTGTTATTATCAGTTACTACTAAACTATAAGTGCCAGGTGATAGGATAGAGAACTCTATCGGGTTAATAGAAGGAGCTGACATCGCACTAAGGGTACCTGTTACGAGTCCTACTTGGAAACGATAGTTAGGAGTACCCCCTGTAGCCGAAACTCTCACTTTTGCTTTTTGATTATTGAAACAAGTAGCTTTATCGGTTACTATTACAGTAGGTGTAATCACTCCAGGTTCACCTATTTTATAACCACCTGCAAGAGATACCACACAAGTATTTTGAGTAGCATCTTGTACGGTAAGTACTCCGTTTTGAGTAGCTGAAAGCCCCGTAATTGTAAAGACTCCTTGGGCGTTGAGTGTAGTGGTTGTCCAAGTAGTTTGATAAGGATCGGTAGTGTATTTCACTTGATTAGAAACAGGATTTACGACCCTTATAGCTACAGCACCATCGTGGTTACCATAACAACTTACATTTTTCTCGGCTCCGTATTTTTCAACACGCATTTGCTTATTAGCTTCTATATTGATGAGCTGAGTGATACTATTGTCACAGATTTTAGGTTGTTGGAATACTGTTATATTATCGATTACATAGTCGTTGCCTAAATTGTTATAGGTATTAACTGCTATATTTACGATTCTTATAATAAGTTGATTATCGCTAAATCCAGTTATTTCGGTAGCTAAGAAATCTGCTTTTAGGCTTGTCCACCCTACTCCATTAGTAGCCGTACCTGCATATCTGCTAAGGAGTAGCGAACCATCACTTTTACGAACTTCTATATTAAAGCGAGGTGCAATTCCTGCTGTAGGAATCAAGCTCATTGCATCTAAACTCACAGAAAGTGGTTTGTTAGGTTCTATTCCGTTCAAACGTTTTTCGTATACCTTTTCATTGCCTCCGCTACCTGCTATCGCCATATAGCGACCGCCTGAAGCATCGGCAGGAGGAGTTGTTACCCAACCAGATTGGAGGGTTACTGCTTTAGTGAGGATATAGTTACCATCGGAAAGGGTTCCCGTAGCTGCACAAGTGAACGCTGTGGTAGCATCAGAGAGACAACCATTGTTTCCTGTTCCAAAATCTTCTCTAAAGAGCACATTGTTAGTAGTATCGGTCACTACAGTTTTGTAATATATTGTGAGTGAGTGTACCCCAGATGTAAGCTCACGCACTACGGTGGTTCCACTCATCGATTGAGGAGTTTCACCATCAATGCTATATTCGTAAGTTTGTGAAGCAGTAGCTGAAACTGTGAGGGTTACAACCCCATTGCCACTATCACAACGATAGGTAATAGAGCTTATTCCTACTGAAGGAATTACATCAGGAGCCACCTTGATGGGCAATGAGATACGACATCCTTTGCTATCTTCAACAAATATATTACCTGAAGCTCCCATATAACCTATAGCAGTTGAACCAAAAGTAGCTCCTCCATCAAAACTATAACGATAAGGAGTCGTTCCGCCTGAAATATTAGCTACAGCTACTTTGTACTGTTTAGGGTTGTTTGTATCACAAGACTTATCGGCTAGTATGGAAGCAAAGCCTTGTAATGGTTTTTGAGTAGGAAGAATTACTACAGGTTTTTTGCTATAAGTACAAGTAGTAACTCCTACTTTTGCTTCGATGAATATTTCGTAAGTACCGGCAGTTAGGCCAGTGAACAGGCCACCTACACTAGTACGTGGATTAGGCAAGCGGTTACCATTAGCATCGAGTGTATAAAGGATTACTTTGCGTTTTTGATTAGGAACACCAAATATAGTATTGATGATTCCGGTATTAGATTGGGTTGCACAAGCAATTTCGGTAGTTGCCGATACAGTAAAGTTATGTGGATTAGGAGGTGTAACTGTCACCTTATTAGAAAGAGCAAATGCTCCGTTACGTGCATCACCTACTAAGAATACATATTCTCCTACTTGAGTGATATTAGGCACATCTATGGTTTTAGAACTTTCACTCACGCTTTGAGTAGCAATAGGGGTGGAATTCAAAGCTGCAGACTCATTAGCATGCTGTTGTACGCCATCTATCGACCATAAGAAGAAATGATAAGGTGCTTCGCCCCCTTCGGCTTTAAGCTCAAAGGTTGCTGTATTACACTGTTTGAAACCTTTGAAAGTAGCCATCATTGTCATCTTATTGAGTTTTTTAATCTCAAAAGAGTCGTTGAGTTCACAACCTACTACTTGAGGAGAGGTTACTTTTACGGTATAAGTACCTTGTGAAAGTCCATCTACAAGAGTTTCACTATTAGAAGTAGTGATATTTTTGACTCTTGTACCACTTGCATCAAATATCTGTATATTATAATTGATTCCATTAGTATTCATTGATATTTTTACGGAACCTTGTGTAAAATCAGTTTGATGAATTACATCAGTTACAGTACCTCCTAAGCCAGCTGTAAAGGCTTCGAAATAGAAGAAATTAGCACAGCTACCACTTTGTACTTTTAAGCGGTATTTACCTGAGGTATTGAGTTGGAAAATACTATTGGAGTGCAAAGGTGTCCAACATTGGTCGTCTGAATTTCTACAATCAGAAGAGGATTCGGTACAAGAGCCATTCCATTGTTGCCATTGGAAAGTAGTGTTCACATAGTTCACACTAATAGTTTTGCTTTTGCCATCACACAAATAGAAGTGGCTTGTCCAAGTATTATTATCGGCACAGGTTACTCCAACATTGTTTGCTTGAGATCGAATAGGATCGGTAGCCGTAGTTGCTGTTTGGAAGTTGATTACCTCTTCACTTGTGATTTGTACGCCATCGCAGATTTTAGTTTTTTCTACTCTGTAAGTGCCAGCAGTTCCTGCACCTGTATATTGATAGGTAGTATAAGTAGGTTGGAGCGTGCCATTAACAAACCATTTATAGGTATCAAAACCTTGTTCTGCAGTGAGGTTGAGTGTACTACCTACACAGAACACTTCTTGGCGAGAACAACCTGCTGTATTGATAGTCATAGAGTGAGTTCCTTCTTTAGCTTGAGGTGCTATATTACAACCAGGAGTTATACTACCATAATTCATTTGGTAGCTCATAGTGAAGTAATTGCCACAAGGTTTAGACGCTTCGGCACATCCTCCTATATGTTTCATTGGGATTTTGATTACCTTAGTAGCTCCACCCAAAGGAATAGTAGTACCAGGTATATTAAATAGGTAGGTTTTAGTGATAGGGTCATAGCTTTGTCCTGGAGCAATTCCTCCTTGGGTAGCTCCTGTTAGAATAGGATTACCATTGGTGATTAATCTTGCATTTACGGGCAATTTCACGGTGAGAGAAGCTGTACTAATAGCATTCTGACCTGTATTTTGATAAGAAATTTCGTATATAAACTCATCATTAGGATTGAGTTGTGTTACTGCTACCCCTGCGTTATTGGTATAGCGAGCATTTACAGTCATTTCCAAAGCACGCGATTTTACAATTACTTTGAAAGTACAAGTGCTGGTATTACCATAAATATCAGAGAAAGTATACACTACGGTATGTGTACCTATACCAAATTCGGTATTAGGAGTATGAGAACGTGTAGTGCGAGTTGTATCGAAACAAGTATCGGTAGCAGTAGGTTCAATCCACGATACTTTTTTACTACATTTGCCAGCATCGGCTATTACCGTAATATCAGAAGGGCAGCCTGAAATTACTGGGGGTGTTGTATCCTTAGGCAGAGAAACTGTTACGGTTTTGGTCATAGGGGTAGTAGAACCACCACAGCCTATATTACTTTTGAGTTGGTACTCTACCTCAAAAGTAGTAGTTTCGGAGATAGCACGAGAAAAAGTACGCTGTGTACCAAGAGGAGTGCTGGTAGTACGTTGTCCTGCTGCATTGAGTTGATACCAACGAATATCGAATAAGAAATCAGATAGACTAAAGTACAATTTAGCTTGATCTCCGCGACAATTGGCTGCAGCTGTTATCACCACATTAGGAGTAAAAGCAGTATTGATTTTCACCTCAATATCGTTTTGCACTGACTGACAGGCGTGAGTAGTACGCACCATATAACTACCATCGTCCAAATTATTAAAGACAGCATAAGTGTTGTTAGGATCAGTAGCTTGGAAAGTGATCGTTCTCACTGGAGTGGTGAGATTAGGTTTTTTAAATAGTGTAAAGGTAAGTGGATAAGAAATTTGCTGTCCTGTTAGATCTACAGAAATGATACCAGAACCGCTTGAAGCACTACAAGCAGAAGCCGAGAGCACAGGATCTAAAGAGGGTTGAGGTTTTACTGTAAATGGATGGTAATAGATTTGACTATGAGGGTATTTACCCGCCGCAGTGGGTAAAGCAGTCTCTACCTGCCAATGGACTGGGCTATTGTCTGTAGCTTGGTAATATAAATTCCTATATTTCAAGGCGTAATTACCTGGAAATAAGTTAGAAAAACTTCCTACAGGCTGCTGACTATATCCTTTGGGGGTTTTTGTATCGATATCTACATAATTTCCAGGAAAAGTTTCACGAGTCAAGTACACTTTAGGAGTTGATCCATACATTTCACCTAAATCATAAGTCACTTTTCCGCTATTACAAGTTGTTTCTACTTTAATGGAATCAGTAATTTTGCGCAGTAAAGCGATTTGAACAGTTGTGGTAGCTATATTGCCGCAAGCATCGGTGATAGAAAGGGAGTAAGTACCTGCTGGCAAATCGCCCCAACCGTAATAATGTTCATCATTCCAAGTCTGTACCAAAGGGAAAACTATAGTTTTAGTATAAGTAGCGGTTTCAAAAGGCAAGCGTGTTTGGAAAGAAATTGCAGAACGACCATCGGTAGGAGTCAATTTCACTGTAATTGGAAAGATTACTTCTTTGTTACGGCGGTAAATATATCTATAGAACGCCCCTGTATTTTCATAAACACCATAGGCATACCTTATATTTCTAAAAGCCTGAGCGGGGTCAATGCTTGCAGGAGGCGTTAATTCCACTGTTCTACAGAGTTCAGAGCAACCATTAGGGTGTTGGTAACGGATACGGTATTTACCAGAAGAGGGAAGATTTACTCTGGCACTATTGTTATCAGCTGCAAAGGTATGCCAAGCAGGTGTAATGATAGACCAAACCCCTGGAGACGTTTCTTTTTCTACAATAAATGTAGGCTTTACTTGTTCATTATTATATTTGACTTGTATTCTCCTTGTACCTCCATTGATTACATCTTTAACTTGACGATCTGCATATTGAAAATACATATACAATGTATAGGAAGCAGTACCACACTGATAAGTAGAAGCATCATTGTGATACAATCCTATTTGATAGCGGGGGTCAGAGGGACATTGGGGTATATCAATACCATTGTCTAATTCAACAGTTTGGACAATTGTATTTTTACCTCCATTTACGGTTATGCGTATTTGGTCACCTTTTTGGAAGATATAATCATCTACATAGAAGTTTTCATCTACAAAACGAGGTGTAGCAACAGGTTGAACTCTATTGAGAATCTCTACTTTTGCTTTTCCTTTAAAATAATTGTTAGCTGCTGCTCGATAAGGCTCAGCAAATACATACCCCCCATCTTTTTTTCTAATTATAAAATAGAGTTTGAACTTACAATTAGCCCCCATAGAAAAACGGGTCTGATACATTTGAATTTCAAAACAAGAAGGATCCTCAGGTTCTTTTATTTCTACAGGGACGTATTGTGTTTCTCCACAAACATTACTTATATTTGTTTTGTCGTGCACTACTAATACTACATTACCTGTGCGCAATTCTTTACCAGGGCCTCCTTGTATGGTAATAAATTTCGTAGCAGGTGAAGGACGATTGAAAGTTTGCATAGGAATTAATATATTTCCACTTTCATCAGTAACTGTTACTTCAAAAGGACCTGTACCACCAGAAGGAATTTTGAACTGTATTTGTCCATCAATCACTCCCGCACAAGTAGGTGCTATACCTTCAGCTGTGATATTCATAGTTTTATAGGTAGTAGTAATGGTAACAGTTCTTACAATTGGTTTTACCCCTACTGCGTTGTTATCATAGACTGTAACCGTATAAACTCCTGGTTGCAAATCGGCAAACTCATAGGAGGCTGGAGTACCCGAAAGGGCTTGTAGACTTGGGCTTCCTGAAGGTTTTGTCAGTTCAACAGAGTAGTTACCTGAAGAAGTACAACCTGCAGGCATAGGTGATTTAGGCTGTGCTGTCACACGTAACTTCGCATCCGACTTACACTGCCCAGCAGTAGGAGTTAGTTGGACATCAAAACATTCTTGTGCTGATACTGATAAACCTACCACAAATAATACAATTGCTATTAGAAACTTTTTCATAATTGAAATGAGTACTTTTGTTCTGAAAAAACGTAAAATGATTCACAAAAGTATATTTTTTTTATGAAAGTAACAATAGTTTTACACACACTTAGCATTACAGAAGAATTTTTCTTAAACAAACATTTGTTTATCAGCGTTTTAGAACAAAGTTAAATCTTGTTAATACATTGTTAAATAACAATAATTAGCAAATATAAATGATTTTTACAATTGAGTTTTTAGAAAATCTTTTAGTTAAACACCTTTAGAAAAGATTTCTTTTACGTTTTTGTAATACGGTATTTATCCATTGCATACCCTCCATTAAGGGGCTTAAAGGATTGAGGATTGGCGTTTGCAATAGGTGCATTTTCAAAGAAGACGTGTTTGGTGGTTATAATATGTAAAGCTACCAATTCAATAGTTGCAAGAATACTATGAATTGGTAGCAAATATTGTAACAAATAATTTATTGATTGTTCACAAGAATTTCAAGACGACCTGTATTAATCCTTATTATTTTATAAATTCTTTGATAGGTATTTTCTGGAAGAGCAAATCACCGTCACCTTCGTAAAGAATACCTATGTATTTATTATCTATTACCGTAAGACAGGAATAGCCCATAACTGCTTGCTCATACAACAATATTGAAGGTAGTTTATCCCAAGTATTCCCTTCATCATCACTAACTTTGATAGTCATATTTACTCTATTCTTTGCATCATTAGGATTAGAGAAGAATAAATACTGTTTTCCCTTTTTGTCCTTATATGAGATAATACTTGCCATACAATTGGGCTCGGTGAGGGCAGTGCGGGAAGTGTTGTGCTCTATCCACGTTTTGCCCATATCGGCAGTAACGGCTACTGAACGCCCGTGATAGTTATCAGAAAGTTCATAATTAGAGCGATTACGATCGTCGCGCATATTGAGCATTAACGTACCATCGGAGAGTTCTACCACTTGAGATTCAGTTGTGTGTGTTTTAGCTCCTGTACCTACGTGCCACGTCTTGCCGTGGTCTTTGCTGTAAATAATAGTTGAATGAGGCACTTGGTCTTTATCTTTAAACTGACCTGCAAATACCAAGGTACCATTACTCATAGAGATACCTCTTCCAGGTCCTTGGAAAAAGAGTCTCCATTCGGGATTTTTGATTTGGGAGGTGATATTGATAGGTTCACTCCACGTTTTGCCATCGTCTTCACTTTTTACTACTACTATTTGTCCTGTTTCCTCAGGAGTCATTCCACTTTTAGAGCCCCACCAACTCATTGTTTGAGGGTCTAAGCCGTGCTGCCACAAGCCTATCACCCAAATAGTATTGGTTTGCTCGTCTACCAAAACTGCAGGATCTCCTACCCCATTAAGGCGGTTAGGTTTTCCTCCCCATTCACCCATATCAATCACTTTTTTCATTGGCTCCCACGTTTGTCCGCCATCGGTACTGCGACTCATTCCCACATCGATATCTTCTTGCAAATCCTTGCAGTTGTTGTAACGATTGTCGTAAACGGCTATCAGCGTACCTTTATTAGTGGTTACAAGCCCTGGTATACGGTAACACTCTATGCCGTCTTGTTTACGCTGACGAAGGGCAATAGCTAAACGTTGTCCTTCTTTTTTAGCATTATTGAGCGTAAATTTAGCCTCGTTAGTGGTGAGTTTTACCTTTGATAAGTAGAGTTTTTGCAAGAGGTCTGGTTTTTGAGTAGTACGAGCAGAAACCCAAACAAAAAGGGTATCATTAGTAGCTTTGAAATTCCCTTGTAGTTTGGTATTACAACTGAGATTCGAAGTTTTAGCAAAAAGTGTTGCTTGTTCTCTTTTAGCGTTAGCACCTACATAAACAGAGAGTTCAGATAGATTGAGCTTTTTACTTTTAAACTGCAAAGAAATTTCTTTTACCTCTGTTCCTTGCTTTACAGACAGTACAAATGAGGTAATAAGATTATCTTTATCAGTAGCCAAAGGCATTTGTGTTTGAGTAAAAGTCATTCCCTTTTGGGCATAGCCAAAGCTAAGGAAACATAATGCAATAATGGTAAATAGTTGTTTCATAAGAAATTAATATATTAATTTATCAATGTAGATTTATCAATTTAAAGTTATTTACAAAAAATATTTACTAATTTTCCGCAAAGGTATGATTTTATTTTTAAACTACCAAATAGAAAACGTGTCTATTTATTAAATTTCTCATTAATAAATAGACACATTCTGGTGTAATAAGCTTAGTCAAAGATATAAGTCATATAAACATTAGAGACTTTAGCTAAGTGTGTGATATAAAATTATTAGGCTTTCTTCACATATTGAGTGAGGATAACGATTTGTTGTCCATCAACTTTGCCTTCTATATATTCAGCGTTTTCGGGGTCGAGAGTGATTTTGCGCACAACAGTACCTTGTTTAGCTGTCATACTAGTGCCTTTTACTTTTAGATCTTTGATAAGCACAACGTTATCACCATTAGCGAGTACTGCCCCATTGCTATCTTTGTGAATTACCTTTTCGCTCTCTTCTAAATGATCGTCGGAGGCTTGGGCAAAAGCCAATTCTTCCTCATCTAAATACATCATATTCAAAAGGTCGAGCGACCAGCCTTCGTTTTTGAGTCGGTTGAGGAGACGCCACGCCATTATCTTTACAGGGCGGTGTTCGCTCCACATACTATCGTTGAGGCAACGCCAATGATTGCTATCCATCGTTTCGGGATTTTGTATTTGGCTAAGACAAGTACCACATACCAAAAGGCTATCATCTGTACTTTCGTTTCTAGCAGGAGGCACTGTATATACACTTAGGTTTTCAGTAGCTCCACAGAGCTCACAACAATTACCACTACGAGATTTTAGTTCTTGTAACATCTTAATTTAATTTGTCGATTTTCAATTAATTAATGTGCAAATATAGAGAGTTTTCTCTGAACTACACAAATTTATTCTTTTATTAATCTGTCTTTTTCTGAATTATCTACTTGTATTTCATTTGTTTTAGATTGATTATTACCAAACTTATAGATTACAGAAAAATGTACACTGCGATTATCGTTGAAGATTCTATTTCTAAATTTATAAGTGCTATAATCGACGCTATTCCTTGCTATTGTTGTGTTAAAAGGGTCGGTTAAGTAGATATTTACATTCAATTTCTGTTGTAAAAACGATAGAGAAGCTCCTAACCGCATTAGAAAAGTGTTCTTAGAAACATACATTTCTTCAACTCCTTTGGTGTTGTACAGCATATTCAAAAACAGTTTATTAGTTTTATCCTCATTCAAGGCTATGGTGAAATTTGATAACAAAGTGCCGTGTATTCCTCTTAAATTCTTATCAGGTAAACTTTCCTCTGCCGATTTAGATTGTTGATAGGATACATTAGCACTACTATAGTTAGATATACAATTAGAAATCTCCCAATTATAAGCTAACTCAGAACCTACACTATAAGTAGTTAATACATTCTTTGGTTGTGTTACTACTACATTGTTATTATTTTCAGTAGAAACTACAAAAGCCCAATTATCAGCTATTTTAGAACCATATAGAGAAAACGATAAGTTTCCTTTATACACATAACCAAACTCTACATTGGTGGTGATATTAGGCAATAAATCAGGATTGCCTATTTCGTAATTATTGGCGTCTTTGTAATTCCTAAAAGGATTCAAATCATATAAACTTGGCCTTGCAATTCGTTGGTTAAAAGAGAAAGCATAAGAATGATTATTATTTGGCTCATAAGAAAGAGATATGGTAGGGAACCAATTGTAATAACGTTTTTCATTGGTAATACTTGGGGTTATTAATGTTTCTCCTGTTTGGGTATGCTCATATCTTATACCAGCACTTAAAAAGAGTTTTTCAGTAAGATTGTGAGAGAGATTCAAATACATTGCCCATAAGCGTTCTTTGTAAAGAAAATCATTGGATTTTGAGGTATCAAAAACATCTAATCCGCCTATTTTATTGTAGAATTTCACTCCATTATCATTACTAAAATAAGTACCTTTACCACCTAATTCAATTTTTGTATTCAAAAAAGTTGTTTCTAAGTCGGTACCAAAAGCATTGATTTTGAAAGTATAGTCTATATTATTCTTATTTTCAAAAGAACTCTCTAACATTTGTCCATCTCCTCTGTAATTATTAGCTCTGAATACAGAGGTAGAATTATTCGTATTTCTATTATGATTGAAATAAAACTTTAATTGGCTACCCAAAGTATCTAATTTGATATCTAAATAAGGAGAAAATGAGAGACCTTTATTATTACCCAAAGTATTAGTAGGCAATTGTTGAGTTTTTAATACACTTTGGACATTATTGTAGAATTTAACCTCAGAATGCCCGTAAGCATTATTATCCCAGTTGCTGTAATTGAGGTAGAAACCCAAATTAATAGCTTTTACTAACTGATAGTCGGCATTGAGCTGATGACTTAATCCTTTGTCTATTCTCTCAGTATTTTCAACGGACTCTCTTTGCTCATCAGTGAAAAGTAGTTTGTTTTTATTCTCAAAATTCCTACTTTCATCACCATAAAACAAATTATAATTGAGGATTAGTTTCTCGTTGGAATAATTGAGTGTTAAAGCGTTATTTACGCTTGCTTTGGTTCTGAGTATAGAAGTTGAAGAGATATTGGCATCAAAACCTGTATTTAGTTTTTTCTTTAGCTTGATATTAATAAGACCTGTATTTCCTGCTGCATCGTACTTTGCTGATGGGTTAGTAATAATCTCTATTTTGTCGATATTCTCAGACCTCAATGTTTTTAAGTAATTCTTTAAATCATCACCTGAAATATTGAGCAGTCTATCGTCTATCATTACTAATACATTGCTTTTTCCGATAATTTTTAGTCCGTCGCTGGTGGGGTCGATTCGAGGAATGTTTTTGAGCAATTCATCACTACTGACCCCTGTAGAAAGTAAACTATTCTGTACATTATACACCAACCTATCCGACTTCTTTTCAATTAGTTGTTTCTTTGCTGTAAGGATTACTTCTGATAACTGATGTGCATTATCAACTTTCAGCACCCCTAAGTCTGTATTTTGATTAAGTACTATTGTTTTTTGGTATAGTATCTCACCTAAATATCTTATCACAAGGGTAAAGTTTCCTTTCTTATTTACAGACAATGTAAAATCACCTTTATTTCCCGATAATTCACTTAAAAAAGGTTTATTATTCTGATATAGTATCACTTCAGCAAATTCAATAGGGAGCTGGTACATATCAGTAACTTTCCCTTTTATTGACTGAGAAAAGAGAGAATAACTGAATAAGAAAAAGGAATATAGAAGTAAAGGCTTCATAATAGTTTATCGTATATTCTCTGCAAAAATAAAGTTTTTCTTAGAAACTACAAAAAAAAGAGGCACGAGCTTGTAGCTCGTGCCGGCGTGTGATAATTTTTATTATAAAAACTCTACTTTTAAATAACAAATTTTACCTTCTGAATTTAGTTTTGCTGTATCTTTACCTTTAAAGGCAAAGAAAGTACCATCTTTTCGTTTCTCTGAGACAGCCCAATGAGTCTCAAGAGTATTTTCAGCAACTTTAATGGTTTCCCAAAGGTGTTTTGTAGTTTTATTCCTTTCAAAGAATTGTTTAAAAAAGGAGATTACTGCAGTTTTCCCTTTCATTTGTGAGCCATCAGCACTTAACATTGTAATATCTTCAGAAAACAAAGCTATTAACTTATCAAAGTCTGCTACACTATTTCCTGCATAATCTGACAAATAGAAATACTCATCGAGAACTGTCCAATTCTTAGCTTCAAAAGGTAATTTATCAAATATTTTTTCCTCAGTACCGAGCCACATTACGGAGTTTGCCATATCTACAAATTTGAGTTCATCGGCACGGAGGTCGGCTAAGGCTTTTTGTCCCTCAGGAGTGTTGCGGGCTCTGAGAAAATCGTCTTTACTTTCATACCACAACCACCCATAGCATCAAAGGTAAAAGGGAGGGTTTCTCGCTGTGTAGACGATTTTTCATCAGTAGGTTGAAAAGGAAATGTTTTAGCATAATCCTTTATCAACAGGGCTTCTTTATAGTTTATTACTTTTTGAGAATGTGCTTCCCATAGTTTTATAAATTCTTCTGTGCTAAGATGCTGTTTCTTGCGCACAAACATTATAATCTTAAACATATCAATATAAGTTATCAGAATAATTAAAAGATTGTCTAAAAAATTGTAAGGGATTTTACAAAACGTTTCTACAAAATATATTGTAAAAATACCTAATTATCATTATATTCAACTTTGCCAAAGGTCGTAGCACGGCAAGCTATTAAGACCTTTGGCAAAGTGTAATGGTGTTCATTTACTAATTTGCTAATTTGTTAATTTCCCAATTTCTCTTTACAAAGTCGGCAAGTTCTTTACCTTTGAGGAGACCTTGTGAGAGTCGTGCTAAATCAAAGGCTTGCTTGATAAGGCTTTCTTTTTGAACTTCGTCTTTAGAGTGGAGGATAGCATCGGCTAAAGGAGAATTGCTGTTTACCACTACGTGATATACTTCGGGGAACCCTCCCATAGCGAACATACCCCCTCCTCCGGTAGCACTCATTTCCTTCATACGGCGCATAAACTCGGGTTGATTAATAACGAATGGCGTATCATCGCTGTCTAAGTCTTCTAACTGCACCATATAGCCTTCTTTAGGAATTACCTTCTCGATTTCAGCTTTCAGCGTGTTTTTCTCTTCGTCGGAAAGTTTGGCAATAATAGGTTCTTCTTTTTGTATCAGCTTAGCTACAGGAGCAGCATCTACACGAGTGAAAGTAAGTTTCTCATTATCACTTTCTAACTTCTGTATCAAGTGCGATACGATAGGGCTATCCAACAATAACACTTCGTAGCCTTTTTCTTTGGCTTGCTCAATAGCTGTGTATTGCTGTTCTTTATTTTGAGCGTATAACACTACCAAAGTACCATTTTTGTCGGTTTGTTCAGCTTTTATTGCTTCTTTTAGTTCTGCCAAAGTGTAATACTTGCCGTCGGTAGTGGGGTACAACATAAAATCGGCTGCTTTTTCGTAGAATTTATCATCGGTAAGCATACCATATTCGAGCACTATCTTAATGTCGTTCCACTTGTTTTGGAAGTCGTCGCGATTATTAGTAAAGAGTGATTTCAGCTTATCAGCTACCTTACGAGTGATGTAATTAGCAATCTTCTTTACATTACCATCGGATTGGAGGTAAGAACGCGATACGTTTAGCGGAATATCTGGCGAATCTATCACCCCTTTGAGCATTGTTAAGAACTCGGGCACTATACCTTCGACGTTATCGGTAACAAATACTTGGTTTTGATACAACTGTATGCGGTCTTTCTGTAACTGCATATCGTTAGTGAGCTTAGGGAAATAGAGAATACCAGTAAGGTGAAACGGATAATCTACGTTTAGATGAATGTAGAAAAGAGGTTCATCGAACTGCATTGGGTAGAGTTCGTGATAGAACGCCTTATAATCCTCATCTTTCAAATCGGCTGGCTGTTTCGTCCAAGCAGGATTAGGGTTATTTACAATATTATCGACCGTTACATATTCCGTTTTATAGTCGTCAGGGGCATTTTCAGGACGAGGTAACGGCTCTTGTTTTGTACCAAATTTAATTGGGATAGGCATAAAGCGGTTGTACTTGCGCAATAACTCTTCAATACGGAAGTCTTCCAAAAACTCAGTAGAATCATCGGCGATGTGCAAAATAATTTCAGTACCGCGTTCGGTGCGTAGGTCGGTTTCCTCTAAGGTAAATTCAGGACTACCGTCGCATACCCAGCGTACGGCTGGAGCATCGGTATAGGATTTAGTGATGATTTCCACTTGTTTGGCTACCATAAAAGCAGAGTAGAAGCCCAGTCCAAAATGACCTATCACTCCAGCGTCTTTGGCTGTATCTTTATATTTCTCCAAAAACTCCTCAGCTCCTGAAAAGGCAATTTGGTTGATGTATTTTTCGACCTCTTCAGCAGTCATACCGATACCTTGGTCGATTATATGAAGGGTTTTATTGTCCTTATCGACCTTCACTTCGATGATAGGGTTACCATATTCCACTTTTGCCTCGCCTATGGTAGTGAGGTGTTTCAGTTTAAGGGTTGCATCGGTGGCGTTAGAGATAAGCTCACGCAAGAATATCTCGTGGTCGCTGTACAAGAATTTTTTAATAAGTGGAAAGATGTTTTCCACAGAGACGTTTATATTTCCTTTCATTTTTATTTATTTTTTTAGTGTTAGCGTAATAGCGAAAAGAGTACCAAAGTACTAAAAAATGACAAAATGGCAGACCCCTATACTAATACCAAAATAATAAAACCTTTCCTCTATTCGAACACACATCGAACATGTATCGAACAAAACGCCAGCTCTTAATCATTAATATTGGTACAAATTTTGTGCATCTCTTCACCACCAATTCACCAAATCAGAAAATCAACTCATTATGATTATCATTCCTAAAAACTACTCATCGCCTTATGGCATTATGGACACTGAGCGCGCGATCAAGCTCATCAAAGATACTTTCGAAAAAGCTTTAGCTGAAGCCTTACACCTCACTCGTATCTCCGCTCCTCTATTCGTAAAACGCAATACAGGTCTCAACGACGACCTCAACGGAGTAGAACGACCCGTGAGTTTCGAAATGAAAGACGCCGAAGGTCAAACTATCGAAATCATTCACTCTCTTGCCAAATGGAAACGCTTGGCACTGAAACGCTATGGCATCGCACTACACGAAGGCATCTATACCGATATGAACGCCATCCGTCGCGATGAAACTTTAGATAATACCCATTCTATTTACGTTGACCAATGGGATTGGGAAAAAGTTATCGCTCCTTCCGACCGTTCCTTGGAATACTTACAACAAACAGTCAACCAGCTTTATAACGCATTTTTAGAAACTGAAGCTGCTCTCGTTGCTCACTACCCTAAATGTAAGGCTTTTTTGCCCAAAGAAATAACCTTCATCAGTTCGCAGGAGTTAGAAGACCGCTACCCTACTCTATCGCCTCAAAAACGCGAAGAAGTATTTGCCAAAGAAAAAGGGGCTATTTTTATCACTCAGATAGGTAAAACCTTGCGCTCAGGTAAAAAACACGACAACCGTGCCCCCGACTATGACGATTGGGAACTCAACGGCGACCTTATCATCTGGAATCCCTTGTTAAACAGCGCGTTAGAACTCTCGTCTATGGGTATACGAGTAGACGAAAAATCATTAGCACACCAATTGCAACTCGCTAATGCCGAACACCGCAAAACCTTAGACTATCACCAAATGTTGCTCAAAGGTGAACTCCCGCTCACCATCGGTGGGGGGATCGGTCAGTCGCGTATTTGTATGCTACTGATGCAAAAAGCGCATATAGGCGAAGTTCAAGCCTCTATCTGGACAGACGATATGCTGCAACTTTGCGAAGAAAACGGCATTCAGCTATTATAATTCAATAAATTATTGTACTTTTGCAGTTATAAAACCAAATTATGCAATAGCCGAAAATAGAAAAAGAAGATGGCTAAAAAGATAAAATGCTTCAAGAATTTATACAAAACATAAAAACATATCGAAAAATTCCTATAACAGATGAACATATACAATACGATGCTGATAGCTGAAGGACACTTTGAAGAACTCAACCCTCAAATAACTGCCTTTGTATATGAGTGTTACAATCATTATAACGAAGTGATGAAAGAATATATTGCATTCCCAATTACTTCAAATCAATAAAGTATATTCATTACTATGAAAAACAATATCTTTTGTACTATATCCTTATTAATAAGCAGTGTAACCCTTACCGCTCAAGAGTTGCTCCCTCTGCCTTTACGCCAAAAAGAAGAACTCAAAGCGCGTTCGTGGGTGCGTGAAACGCCTTTTGAACAGGTAATCGTAAAAGAAATAGGCAACCGCATCAGTGCGCTGAATGTAAACCCTAAAAACAGTAACGAGTTTCTCGTCGCTCCTGAAAACGGAGGTATCTGGCTCACCCAAAATGGCGGCGAAACCTATACCCCCCTCTGCCCTACCCTACCTACCCAATCTATCAGCGCTATCGCTATGGACTGGACTTCAGGCACTTTAGCACTTGCTACCCCCTACGGCATCTTCATCTCTGCTGATAAAGGCAAAACAACCAAATTCAGCGGATTGGCTAACGCACAACACATCAGCAGTTTGTACATCAATCCTATCAACCCTCAAGAAATTATCGCCGGAATATTAGGCAACCCCTACAAAGCCGACGAAAAACGCGGTATCTTCAAAACCACCGACGGTGGTAAAACTTGGCAACAAAAGCTATTTGTGAGCACTCGTGCTGGTATCAGCCAAATCAACTCCTCCCCCGATGGCAGTGTGCTTTTAGCCGTTGCTTGGGACGTGAACAGCAGTCAGTGGGACGACCTCCCTTATGGCAGCTATAGCGCTGTTTACAAGAGTGTTGATGGTGGAAATTCGTGGACAAAAATCACTGCAAACAACGGATTTATCAAAGGAAATAACATCGGCAAAATAGGGGTTACTTGTTTCAATTCGCAAATTTATTATGCCGTGGTTGATAACCGCAATCCTAAGAAAAAAGAAAACAATAACAGTCTGCAAAAAACAGCACGCATCCACCTTTCCGCTCAGGATTTCGATGCGATGAGCAAAGCCGATTTTCTTGCTTTAGACAACAACCGATTGAACATCCTCCTGCATAATATCGGTCAGGATAAGAAATATACTGCACAAAACCTCAAGGATATGATAGCTGCCGAGGTTACTTCGCCTGCTAAAATTCTCAGTTATTTAGGCGTTAGCACTCAAGAGATTATAGGTGCTGAAGTGTATGTAACTAACGACGGCGGTAACTCTTGGCAAAAAGCTAACAGCCAACCTCTCAACGATATGTACTATCAAAATGGAGAACAATTCGGAGGCATTGCCGTAAACCTTACCAATAAAAACCACTTGTTTATAGGAGGTTATCCTCTGCTCGAATCTGGCGACGGTGGCAAAACGTGGAGAAGCAAACAGCCGCTCTCTTTACAAAATAGTTATGAACAACTCTACTTACAGCAAGGTACTTTGTTCTGTACTACCCCTAACGGACTACAACTCTCTTACGACAATGGTAAAAGTTTTGCTACTAAAAACGTACCTCAAGCTATAGCCTTCAATCAGTTGTGTTACGACCAAGCGAGCAAAACGCCTTATTATGTGAGTGATCAAGCTGTATTGGCTCAGAACAACAGCCATTGGAATACTTTCAAAAGAAACATACATTCCCTTTCGTTTGGCAACGACAGCTATGCCGCCGAACCTTATGGCAAATTCTTCACTTTCTTCCCCGATAGAGACCAACTTTTCCCTCTCGGAAGTGCTTACTATGGTGAAAATAAAGCTCCTTTGCGCTTCGGTGAAAAAGCACCACTGCTCATATCTCCTCAAAATAAAGATATCATCTACATCGGGAGCAACAAGCTACATATCTCAATGGACAAAGGTCGCAATTGGCGCACTATTTCCGACGATGTAACTAATGGTAACAAGCAAGGTAACAAGGCTTATGGCACTATTTCGGCTATTGCCGAATCGCCTTTTATGTTTGGCTTGCTCTACACAGGTAGCGATGATGGTATGATTTACACCACCGATAATGGAGGCGTATCGTGGAAACAGATATACAACGCCTTCCCTCGCGCCCTAAAAGTGAACAACCTTATCGCCTCTAAGCACCAACGCAACCGCGTATTGGCAACCCTCATCAGCACCGATGAAACTCAAGGCGACCCCATTATTTTTATGAGTAACGACAACGGAAAAAGCTGGACAGACATTCACTCTAACCTCCCCGATGCCAAAGTGAACGTTCTCAAAGAAGACCCTAAGAACGAGCAAATTCTGTATGCCGGAACCGATAACGGCTTGTATATCACCTTCAATTTAGGCGAAAGTTGGCAACCGTTCAGCCAAGGACTACCCGAAACAGGTGTGAATGATATTTATATCGATGACTCAAACGGTGAAATGACCGTCGCTACTTTAGGACGTGGCATCTATCGCACTTCAGTGAAAATGATGCAAGAGCTCCGTGCGGCCATTGTAACTCAAGCCTTTTTCCCGTTAGAAACCCCCATCACAATCCCCTATTCACCCAATTGGGGCAATGCTGCAAGTGAATGGGATGAGCCCGTACAACCTAAAGTGTATTTCTATGCTTTTGCTGCCAACGACAATGTGGAAGTGCCTATTAAAATAATGAAAGGCAGAGTAACACTACAAACTTTCAACTACAAGAGCAACAAAGGTTTTAACTATATTCCTTACGACCTGAGCATCTCGCCCGAAGGTAAATTAGCTTATGAAAAAAGTCTTCAAAAGATATTCCTATCCACCGCTACCGATGGCAAAGTATATCTCCCAAAAGGGCGCTACACTGTAGTTTTCACCCTCCCCGATGGCTTTGAAGAAGAGAGAACTCTCGATATATTCTAATGAAACGATATACCGAAAAACATATTATTCTTTGGAAAGACGACACTTGGGTAACCTGTCCCGAGTGCCAAAAAATCGCCGTTGTTACCAATTGTCAAGTACATTGCCAGCACTGCGGTTTTGAAAAGAAAGCTGAAGAATTAGAGTTGTTTGCAGCTATCGTAAAACTCAACTGCCCCAATTGTGGCACCCCAATTGAACAACGACAAGGCGGACTGAAAGAAACCAATGAATTCCGGCAAGTGAAATGCCCCAAATGCAACGAAGAATATCTCGTAAAACCCCAATACGAATCCTACCGACAGCCCAACCCCTCTCCCTCTAACGGACTGAAATGCGATAGTACTTTCGGGTTGCCCTATTTTTTCCAAGAGAATGTGCGCGGCAACCTATTTTGGGCAAGAAATATGAGCCATTTAGAGGTAATGGAAGATTACATCGCCTCTGACCTACGCGAACGTGAGGGAATGACAATGGTAGCCAAGCTCCCCACCTTTGTAAAAAGCAAAAAGAACCGCGAATTACTACTAAAAATCTTGCGCAAATGGAAAGAAAAAGTATCAACCCCCGATTATAAGCTCCCTCCTTCCATAGCTACCGACCAAGTATACCTATTTTTCGCCGACGACAATGTAACTATTAGCGATTATTTAAAAGATAATTCTCACAAAATAATAAGTTCGGCAAATTACACCCAAGTATATCCGCATAAAAACGGTTATCAATGGGTGTGTTTCTACAAATACAATCGTATAAAGAGAGCATTTACTAAGGAATGGTTAGCGCAAATCCCTTTTGAAGTAAAAACCATCTACCTATATCATTACTACGATACTTCCAACGATGTCCAAAACATACTAAAGACCCTTCTACAACACTATCTACAAGAAAACACCCCCAACAGTCTATACATCAGCATTGGCGAAAAGTTACTCCCCGCCAATGAATTTCTTAATTTACTAATTCCCCGATTTGCTAATTCCCCAATTTGCTAATTTCCCCAATTTGCTAATTTGCTAATTTGCTAATTCCCTAATTTGCTAATTCCCTAATTTGCTAATTTGCTAATTATCTCGTATTTTTGCAGCCTAAATTTAAAAAAGAAAAAATCACTATGGCAAACATCGAAAAAATAAAATGCCTCATTATAGGCTCAGGTCCTGCGGGCTATACCGCGGCTATCTATGCCTCTCGCGCAAACCTTAATCCTGTTCTCTACCAAGGAGAACAACCTGGCGGACAGCTCACTACTACCAACGAGGTAGAAAACTTCCCCGGCTATCCTGAAGGCGTGATGGGCACCGAGATGATGATGCAATTAGAGCAACAAGCTAAACGTTTTGGCGCTGATATTCGCAATGGCTGGGTAACTAAGGTAGATTTTTCGGCTCACCCTCACAAAGTATGGGTAAACGACCAAGAACTCCACGCTGATGCCGTGATTATCGCTACAGGTGCTTCAGCTAAATACTTAGGGTTACCCTCCGAACAACACTACCTCCAAACAGGAGGCGGCGTATCGGCTTGCGCTGTGTGCGACGGTTTCTTCTACCGCAATCAACACGTGGCTATTGTAGGGGCAGGCGACTCAGCTTGTGAAGAAGCCCTTTATTTGGCAAACCTTTGCTCGAAAGTAACTATGCTCGTACGTCGCGATGAGTTCCGCGCTTCGCAAATTATGAAAGAACGCGTACTCAATTCACCTAAAATAGAAGTGCTTTTCAATACCGAAACTGAAGAAATTCTCGGTGACGGACAAGTTGTTACAGGTATGAAAGTCCGCAACAACAAAACGGGAGAAATAAGCGAAATAGCTATCACAGGTTTCTTTGTAGCTATCGGTCACAAACCTAATACCGATGTTTTCAAACCTTATATTGATACTGATGAAGTAGGCTATATCAAAAACGTAGCAGGCACTTCGCTCACTAATGTAGCAGGAGTATTTGTTGCAGGTGATGCCGCCGATACTCGCTACCGCCAAGCCATTACTGCTGCCGGTTCAGGTTGTATGGCGGCGTTGGACGCAGAGAAATACCTTCTTACTCTTGAATAGCTAAGAGGTAAGAGATAAGAAAGCGCGATGTTTATCATTGGAAACATCGCGCTTTCTCTTTTGCTAATTTATTTGCTTGTGCCGCTGGCACCTAATTTGCTAATTATTCAATTTGTGATTGATAATCCTATCCATATAATCCTGCATAAAGGCTTTTAAATCTTTGATACCTTTTTGTATTTCAGCATTATCTTCTTTACCTAAAAGATTATTTTTCAGAGCTCCATCTTCTTTTTTATACACCCCATTTACTTTGCCTGTCTCGTCTACGATATAAGTATAATTACCTTGCATCATTTGATACATCAGCGCATCCGAAATGAAAGCACGTGGTGTTTCATCAGGACGATTGGCAAACACACTGCGTCCCCAAGAGCGGAAAGGTTTTTTATACCCTATCAAATCTACTAACGAAGGATAGATGTCTATTTGTTGAGCGATATCCGAATTTACCCCTTTAGGCACTAAATTAGGATTCGGACTGTAAAACATTATCGCCGCTCCTCTACCTGTAATAGGCTCTTTATAAAGGTCGTAATAAGTTTGGTTAGGGTGATCATTCACAAAAGCAAAAATCGTATTGTTATACCAAGGTTGTTTTTTAGCACACTCAAAAAATCGTTTGATGGCATAATCGGTATAGCCAATACATTGGTGAATCTCTAAATTCCCTTTAGGAAATTTACCCTCATATTGTTTAGGAATTTGAAAAGGGTGGTGGGAGGAGAGCGTGAAAATAGTGCCTAAAAAAGGTTGTTTCTTTTCGGAATAAGTTCTGCACATATATTGGAAGAAAGGTTCATCCCAAATCCCCCAGTGTCCATCGTCATCAGCATCGTTATTGTACTCATTTTTACCGTAGTAATGGTCAAAACCTAAGATATTAGAAAAACCTAAGAATCCCATAGACCCATTAGGAGCTGAATGGAAGAAAGAAGTATCGTACCCCATTTCTTTGGCAATAGAAACCAATGATTGTGTAGGTTGTTTCACATAAGGTGATGAGGTATAAGCCACTTGAAAAGAGGGTATTCCCGCTAACATTGACGACATTCCGTGTATCGACTGGCGACCTGTGCAATAAGCGTTATCGAGCACATAAGAATGTTGAGAGAGCGAGTCTAAAAAAGGCGTATACGATTTAAAATCAGGAATATGCGTTTTAGTATTCATACAACCCCAATACTCTTTGCCAAAACTTTCTAAAATAAAGAGAACCACATTGGGTTGGGTAGTTACTTCGCGGTTATACTGTTTAATAGGTTTTAAATTCTCATTGATGTAAGCTTCATCTACAAAGTGATATTCTTTAAAACCTTTATTTTTGCCCATACTGCGAATAAGGCAAAAAGGCGTGTTGAGAATTGCATCAGCCTGTGCTGTAATATTCACGTGTCGGCTAGCATCAAGCATATTGATAGGACGAGTATCCGAGGTAAAACCTCCTCCGCGAATAGCCATCATTATCAGAGTGCCAAAACCTAAGAAAAATACGATTGACCACCCAAAGTAAGATTTCTTTTGAGCGATAGGCGTTTCAGTAATCTTCACGCGTTTATAGAGAAAAACCCAAAGTGCTATCAATAAAAAGAAGCCCACAAATAAATACCAATAGTCTATTAAAAAACTACCAAATAATTTCATCTTGTTGTTTTCGTGTTCAATAACAGCAAACGATGCCGAAGTGAGACGGGACTTGCTAAAAGGATAATATGCCATATCAATAAAGTTAGTAGTATAAGCAATCGTATTAGGTATAAAATACGACCAAAACACCACTTTTTGAAACTTTTTATGGGTATTTATCCACAAAGGGAGTAAACTGAGCAGTATAAACAGCAAGTTAGTATACATTATAGCACAGTTATCAAACGCTAATCCATAATAAAAAAGGTCTGATAAGTTATAATCACCCATTTCTCCGTGATTGAAATAGATAAACAAACCACGGGCAATAGCATAGAACAAATATACCAAAAAGATACGGTATAAAAAAACTATATATTCTCTAATTCTCATTGTATTTAGTTTTTTAAATGAATTGTAATATTAAAATAATGATGGTAAGCACTGCCGAAGCGATAAGCACCCCTCTGGCGCGTTCGTTTTCATAACGATTGATAAAAAAGAAGAAAACAGCAAGGTCTAACAAGGCGCCCAACAGAATGAGTTTTCCCAAATAGCCTCTGTAGTAAGCATCTTGAAGGGTTACACCAATACTGTTTTTAGAAAAAATAAGGATATAAGCTAATATCCCAATCGCATTAGCCAATATCCCTATTGTAAAACCTATAAGTTGATTTTTTCGGTTGTAGTTCATATCTATAAATCCCATTGTTTTAGCGGTTCAATATTTTGGTGAGCAGTAAGGTCAAACTGAATAGGTACAACCGATATATAGCCATTTTCAAGCGCCCATTGGTCAGTATCAGTACCTTCATCTTCATTCACAAAAGTACCTGTCATCCAATAGTATTTTCTTCCCTGTGGGTTCACGCGTTTGTCAAAACTCTCTATCCATCGAGAACGTGCTTGTCGGCATATTTTCACACCTTTAATTTCTTCCTTCTTGATATTAGGGATGTTTACGTTCAGCACTGTTCCTTTAGGCAACCCATTAGCAAGCACCTTCTCAGCAATATTTTTGATATAAGAGCGCGCTTGAGAGAAATCAGCATTCCAACTCGGGTCTAACAACGAAAAACCAATAGCAGGAATTCCCTCAGTACCCGCCTCAATAGCCGCACTCATCGTTCCTGAATATATCACGTTGATAGAAGCATTGGAACCGTGATTGATACCACTCACACACAAATCGGGCAGACGACCGTTCAGCACTTCGTGTTTGGCTATTTTCACACAGTCGGCAGGAGTACCACTACAAGCGTATTCGCGAGTAGCTCCGTTATGTGACGGCACAGGGTCGCAGTACATCGTTGTATCGAGGGTAACGGCGTGCCCTTTACCACTCTGTGGTGAATCAGGAGCTACTACCACCACTTCACCTAATTCTTTCATTATGTCTATCAGATAACGGATACCAGGAGCGGTAATACCATCGTCGTTTGTTACTAATATCAAAGGTTTTTGCATATTCAAAAAAAACGTAAAAAATATTAAGCGCACAAAAGTACAAAATAATTAACAATTTACAACCAACAATTTACAACTATTCAAAAAAAGATGTAATTTTGCTATTCCAACAAACATCCTAACCAAAGATAAAAAGTAATTACCGACATTTAAAAATCCTTATTTTTTGTATCTATCAAAATCGTTACTGGTCCATCGTTACAGAGATTTACCTGCATCATCGCTCCAAATTGCCCCGTAGGCACTCGTTTGCCAAGCAATATTTCCACTTGCTTTACAAACGCCTCATAGATAGGAATTGCCACCTCAGGACGCGCCGCCCTGATATAGCTGGGGCGATTGCCTTTTTTAGTAGCTGCGTGCAAAGTGAATTGCGACACAACAAGCACCTCGCCATCCACATCCTTCACCGAGAGGTTCATCACACCATTTTCATCTTCAAAAACGCGTAAATTCACTATCTTTGCTGATAGCCACGCAATATCCTCATCGCTATCGCTATCTTCTATCCCTACCAATACTAATAAGCCTTTATTGATAGAGGCTACCGTTTGCTTTTCTATATCCACTGAAGCGTGGTTTACTTTTTGAATAACTACTCTCATAAAAATCTTTCTTTAAGTCCTAATGCTAAAACTCTTTCTTTAAAATTAGTCCTCACTTGTGATGGTATTTGAGATTCATACTTAACATTCAAATTTAGTTTTGTGATTTCGTTTTCAGAAATATCACCCCCATCCTCCTTATAAGCATAAATCCACAAGCAGAAACCTTTAAACTTTAAAGTAAACTCATCATACTGTTTATCAAAACTAATAAGCTCTTCTTTAAAAAGTTCTTTAAGAACGTTTAAAGACGTTTCTATGCTAAAAAATACTTCTTTTGCCATAAAATCAGCACAACAATTAATCTGAATTAGAACTACCAAAATAAGCCACAAAAAGCATACCACCAAAAGAACAACGCAATATTATTCAATCTGTTACAAAAAATACGGTTGTGAATTGATAAATTATTAGTATATTTGCAAAAAAAATAAATGGACTTAAGTAATTATCGAAAAACCTATAACAAACGGGAACTTTTAGAGAAAGACGCACCCGAAAACCCAATGCAGCTCTTTCAAACGTGGTTTTATGAAGCCGATGAAGCTGATAGCATTGACGAAGCTAACGCTATGTCGGTCAGCACCATAGGGCTTGATGGATTTCCAAAAACACGCGTTGTACTACTCAAACAATACACTTACGAAGGGTTTATATTCTACTCCAACTCCCACAGCGAAAAAGGTAGAGCTATAGAAGCCAATCCGCACTTGTGCTTATCGTTTTTTTGGCCATCTCTTGAGCGACAAATCATCATCAAAGGTATCGCCGAACGTGTAGCTGCCAATACCTCTGATGGTTATTTCGAATCGCGCCCGTTAGGCAGTCAGTTAGGAGCAGTGGTATCGCCACAGAGCGAAGTAATCCCCACACGTGAGTACTTAGAAGAACGTCTACACACCTTAGAAGCCCAATACGAAGGCAAAGAAGTACCACGCCCTCCTCATTGGGGTGGCTACTTAGTGCGCCCTCTGAGCATAGAGTTCTGGCAAGGACGTCCCAACCGCCTACACGACCGCCTGCGCTACACCCTCACTGAAGATTACGACTGGAAAATAGAGCGATTAGCCCCGTGATGAGCTGAAACATTATCCCCTACCCTATTCTTCTATTTTAGGGTCGTCACTCAACCATTCTTGAATATTTTTTGCTTCATCTTCATCTTTCATATTGAGAAGATTAAGATATGTATTTACAAATTTCGAACAAGATTATAACTAAAAATCTCACAATTAATGTATTAAAAATTGCATAAAGCATTCCAATGGCATAGTTATTGCAACAAACTTTAATATTAATTTTTTTAAATTGAATCAAGTATGAAAAAAATTATTGCTTTAGTATCAGTGATTTGTTTATCACTAATAGCTTTTTCTTCTATATCTTGTAGCAAGAATGATGACCCAGCAGACAATGACCTTTTTGTAGGAACCTATAAAGGTAAAATCTCTTATTCAAATGGAGATGAAAAAAAATCTGCTGATAACGGAGCTGTGACAGTTGTTAAAACAGGAAATGACTATTATTTCCGTTTTTCAGACGGTATCCCTGACCTTAAAGGTATTAGTTTCAAAAAAGAAGGAGACAACACTTTAGTAAACATCGACTTGAAAGATGGTGTGAAAATCATTAGAATCAACGCCTCTTCTTTGAACATTTTGTATACTACAGATGGAAAAACCTGGATTGCTAACGCAAGTAGGTAATAATTCTAAAAAAAGCACTAAAAACCTCGAAAATATATAATTTTCGAGGTTTTTTTGATTTTTAATATGAGCTCTTCCTTATTACTTCTTTTTAAATATCAAATTTATCAAGAATAAAATAACGATAGCTCCAATAGCTCCTGTTAAGATAGCGCCAATCCATCCTCCTCCAAGTGAGATATGAAACACCTCTCCTAAAAGCCAATATCCCACGCCACTTCCAAGAATACCAATAATGATATTGCCAATAAGACCTAATCCACTACCTTTATAGATAGTTCCTCCTAACCATCCAGCGATGGCTCCAATAATAAGTGTTGCTATAATACCCATAATTTTTAATATTAAATTAGGGCACAAAGATAAGAATTATCATCTAAAAAAACAAATAAAAATCATAAAAGGGAGAGGCGCCCATTCCACCATCAAGTGCTATTGTTCAGATTATTTACTTATACATTTCGTAAATTGCTTTCAAATTTTGTAGCTCTGTAATGTAAGAGTCGCACGGACAGGAAAAACAGTGTGAGCTGCTTTCAAACTTTGTAGCTATGTGATTGATAACAACTTAGGTAATTTCCAAATTTGCTAATTCTCAAATTGGCTAATTTATAGTTGTGAATTGCTTTCAAATTTTGTAGT
>NZ_KB291472.1:2853-4231 GCF_000318295.1 Capnocytophaga sp. oral taxon 326 str. F0382 | reverse complement strand
TCAAATTTTGTAGTTTTGCGATTGATAACAACGATGCCTTTGCGCTCATCCCTGCGAGGCATCAGACGGTGGCTACTATTTTTAAGAAGGCGGGCTACGCTACGGCTGCCATCGGCAAGTGGCACTTAGGCTTAGGCGATAGGGGCGGTATCGATTGGAATAAGCCGATCCTAATGATATTGGCTTTGACGAGAGCTTTATTATGCCAGCGACCTCTGACCGCGTGCCTTATGAGGTAGCACCTGCACGCGACACGCAGCCGCATTGGGCTTCGTGGGTAGGTAAGGACAAGAAGGGTCGTACTTATGCGGTGCAGGAAGGGCTGCGCAATGTGCTGGCAGTGCTGAAAGGCAAATACAAGTATATCGAGCCTACCGCCCAAACTATGAAACGGGCTTGGGAGACGGGCATCGAAACAGGCATTGAGGGCGCTCCTCAGCTCTACGACCTGAGCGTAGACCCTGCTGAGAGACACAATATCGCTGGGCGGCAGCCTGCATTAGTTAAGGAGTTTGAGGCAGTGATCAGAGGAGAGAGAGGGAGGCATTAGCATTTTATTCTTAAAGGTTGTTATTTAGAATTTGTTAAAAACAATACAAAGTCTACAATTAAAAGTTAAAACAATCTTAAACTTTGTCAACTTACTTGACAGAGAAGAGAATATCTTATAACTTTGTCGCAAAATTCTAAAATATTTAATTATGAAAAAATCAGTACAAATCTTTTTAGAGCTTATCTCAGCTATTGCAATTTACTTGTTTATAAGTTCAATAGCCTATGGAGATCATTTGGTAACCCTACCGCTGTACTTAACAGGGGTAGTGATTATGAGTTATCTCTTTGTAAGAGAGAGACCTCAACAGAAGTGGGGTAGTTTCTTGCGTGTGGTGAGTCCTTTTGCAGTGCTAATGCTCATCGCTGGCAGCCTGCAAGATGCGAATACGAGCTTGGCACTCGGTTATATTGCTAGCACTGCGGTGGCTTTCCTATTGGGAATGTGCATTGCTACTGTGAGCAAGACGTACCAAAAGATAGGTTTATCCGTGTTGGCTTTTCTGCTGGTAGTTGCCGTACGGTTGTCGTTTTCAGCGGAGTTTCAATATTTGATAGGCGTACATTGGTATACCTTAGGAAGTTAATCATCTAATAGAATATAGAAAGAGGTTGCTCAGAAGTCTGGGCAACCTCTTTTATGCTTTGTTACTTATAAAATATTTTTTTTGTATCTTTGCGCTTTATTGTTGAACTATTTGATAAATTAAACATTTATGTCGTGAATCCGCTTTCAAATTTTGTAGTTTTGTGATTGATAACAACCGCTGTTTTTCTTTGCCAACGATACAAGAGGTTGTGAATTGCTTTCAAATTTTGTAGTTTT
>NZ_KB291472.1:0-2833 GCF_000318295.1 Capnocytophaga sp. oral taxon 326 str. F0382 | reverse complement strand
TGTTATAGATTACAGGTTGTGAATTGCTTTCAAAATTTGTATCTTTGTAGTCTGAAACAACAAAACGAAAAGTACAAGAATTTGAAACGAAGTTGTGAATTGCTTTGAGAAAATTTGTATCTTTGTAGTCTGAAACAACCTGGAAATCATGTATAATAATGTCTGAAGGGAATTATCATGCAAAAAAACGAAAAAATCCTTAAACGGCAATCGACTAAAATCTTCTTTGATAATGACGATACCGATTTCTTTTTCAACTGGATGCTCGGTGTGGCGGAGCTGTTCGGTATGTCGCATGGAGAGTTGTTTTATCTGGCGCATAAGATCGGGCGTGACGGGAGACCGAGTAAGTGGCGAGCCTGTTTTACGGACCATGCCGATTATCTCGTTCGCTTGGCAAAGGCAGCCACCGGTGAACAAATGGCCGCCGACTGCTATTTTGGTGCAACCTATGCCTATCGGGCAGTACTGCAGTTCATTGATCCGTTTTCTCCGGAATATCCGAAGCTTGTTTGCGCTATGGAAAACGCTTTTGCCGGTGCGGTCAGGGCGATAAATATACCGATCAAACCCGTGCGCGTTCCGTATCAAACTGGCTATTTACCCGGCTATTATCTTTACTGCGACAATAACCGCCCAACCGTGGTCATGGTCGGCGGCGGTGATACATACCGGGAGGATTTGTTCTATTTTGCCGGCTGGCCGGGGTGGCAGCGGAACTATAATGTACTGATGGTCGATTTACCCGGTCAAGGCTCTAATCCCGCCAGAGGTCTCACTTTTACCGTCGACGCCGGCGAGCCGATTGCCGCGTGCCTTGACTGGCTGCAAACCGAAAATCCCGACGCGCGTCACATTGCGCTATACGGCGTTAGCGGCGGCGGGTATTTTACTGCTCAAGCGGCCGCAAAAGACGCGAGGATTAGCGCATGGATTGCCAGCACGCCTATTTTTGACGTGGCAGAACTGTTCCGCCGTGAGTTCGGCGCAGCGCTCAAAGCGCCCGGCTGGCTGATGAATCTCGCCTTAAAATTAGCGGGGAACATCAATGAAGCCGCCGATATCAATTTGAAAAAATACGCTTGGCAGTTCGGCACGAGCGACTTCCGCTCGGCGATCGATGAAGTTTTCGGACAGGCAAAGGTTGTCGACCACCAAGCTATCACTTGTCCGTCGCTGTTTCTCATGGGGGAAGGCGAAGGTGCTGAACTCCAGCGGCAAACGCGATGTCTCTATGATGAATTTATCCGGCGCGAACTTGATACGACGCTGCATGAGTTTGATTCGCAAAGCGGCGCCGACGCTCATTGTCAGCTGAATAATTTACGTTTGGCGCATAGCGTAGTCTTTGATTGGCTGGACAGTCGGCTGGTTGATTAACAAGGTTTTCGGACTGAAGGGTTGCGCTGCGGAGCCCAGTAGGTTATTTATAAAGATTGGCACTAATCCCATCGCTCCACCGCGATCGTGCACTGCGCCATCAACGCCACTGCTGCGCCGAGAGCCGCGAGGGTTGGTAGCAGCAGTACGCCAACGACGCCGGCAGTGACGGGGAATTCCATGATACTTTCGCCCTTTTCGTTTTTGATGATGACGCGGCGGACGTTACCTTCTTTGATGAGTTGTTTGACCTTCTTGACAACTTGATCGCCGTTAACACTAAATTCTTCGGTACGGTTTTGCTCGCTCATGGTTACTCCTTACTTTTTACCACCACGAATTGCATCGATCAGTTCAATTGGGAAGAGCATCATCGTCTTTTGACTTGGCTCAGTGGAGATTCTCTCCAGGGTGTTTAGAGTGCGTAGGTTAATCGCGCCCTGGGTTTTTGCCAGGATCTCCGCCGCCTGCGCCAGCGTTTCAGCAGCAGCTTTTTCGCCGTCGGCGTTGATGATGTTAGCGCGGCGTTCGCGCTCGGCTTCGGCTTGCTTGGCCATGGCCCGCTTCATATCACCCGGAAGTTCGATGTTCTGAATCTTGACATTCTCGACATCGATACCCCATTTGTCGGTCTCGGCATCGACAATTTCTTTAATCTGCTGTGAAATCTCCTCACGCTTGGCCAAGAGATCGTCCATATCGACATTACCGGTGACGTCGCGCAGGGCAGCCTGGGCAAATTGGCTGGTGGCATAAATGTAGTTGGTCGTCTCCAGCACCGCCTTTGGCGCGTTAATCACTCGGAAATAAACTACCGCGTCAACGCCGACAGTGACGTTGTCTTTGGTGATGACTTCTTGTTTCGGCACATCAATTGGCGTGGAGCGCACATCGACCATCATCATCGTCTGAAAAATCGGCACCACCACCCTTAGGCCCGGCTCGCGTACGCCAGTAAATTTACCGAGCGTCAGCACCACGCCGCGCTGGTATTGATTGACCACTTTTATGCCGCTCAACACATAAATAGCCACGATGACTAAAATTACTATCATTATTTCCATAAATACCTCCTATTCGTATAATGCTATTTTAGCATATTCTGTAATTGTCGGCATAAAAGTCAGTGTCAAATCTCCGTAAAAGAGTTATACTAGACATATCATGAAAAGAGCTGTCATGAAGAGGCTGCTTCCGCTGTATTCTGGCAAGTTCTTCTTAAGCTTTGTGCTTTGGTATTCAACTGAAAAATTGTTCATAAGAAGTATCGGTATTGACAATTTTGGCATTAGTTTAATTACAATCGTCCTGCTGGTGTCATGTATTTTGACCGAGATTCCGTCGGTTGTGAATTGCTTTCAAAAGTTTGTATCTTTGTAGTCTGAAACAACTTCGACGGGGCGATCGCCAACGTCAAGGCCGTTGTGAATTGCTTTCAAATTTTGTAGTTTTG
>NZ_KB291471.1:1428-4249 GCF_000318295.1 Capnocytophaga sp. oral taxon 326 str. F0382 | reverse complement strand
AAGATGGAGCGGGAAAAGTGTTACAAGGTTTAACATTATTAGATAGAGGTTTTACAGGGCACGAACATTTACAAACGGTAGGCTTGATACATATGAACGGACGGTTGTACGACCCTGCCTTACACCGTTTCTTACAACCCGATAACTTTGTACAAGACCCATTCAACACTCAGAATTTTAATAGGTATGGCTATTGTTTGAATAATCCGTTGGTGTATGTGGATCAGGATGGGGAATGGGTATTTTTAGTAGCAGCTCTGATCGGAGCTTATATAGGAGGAGTGCAAGCTAATGGCACATACAATCCGTTTAAATGGAATTATAGCAATGCAGATACTTGGATGGGTATTACAGGAGGTGCTATTATAGGAGTAGCTTCTGCAGGAGTTGGAATTGCCGTAGGAGGAGCTGTTGCAGCCGAATTAGCTGCTGTTGGAATTTCAGGAGGAATTATGGGGGGAGCTATTGCTGGGGCCTCAGGAGGAATAGCCTCAGGATTTATTTCTGGAGGATTTATGAGTGGACTGCCTGGTGGTGATGGAGATTTTTTGGGAGGAGCAGGAAAAGGTGCTTTGTATGGTGGTATAGGAGGTGCTGTTATAGGAGGTGCTGGTGGAGGATTTGCTGCCTACAAGTCTGGAAATAATGTATGGACAGGCAATCCTATAAGACAATCTATTTCACCATTAGAGACTTCTTCGAAAGGAATTAAACCTTTAAGTATAGAACCTGAAAATTCAAAAATAGAACTTAGCTTAAAAAGTCAAATTCAACATTCTAATGTAATAGAGGGAGAAACGAAGCTTATCCCAGTCAAAACCTTAGAAAATGGTATTAAAACTATAAGGATAGAGACAAATACTAGTGTAAAATTGTCTAATGCTGAATTATTACGGATTCAAAATGCAGCAAATCGTATAGGAAGACCTATTACAGTTGTTGGGAGTAGAGCTGCTGGAAAAGCTGGGCCTTATTCTGATTGGGATTATGTAATAGAAAAGGGACTTAACAGTAAAGAATGGAGTAAAATTAAAAATTCTATTCCAGGAGCTAAATCTTTTATTGATAATACTCCGAGAAGAATAGATATTTTCGATGGTAATATAAATAGATCTAAACCTTATATAAAAATATATCCTAATTAAGATGATAAACACTGAAGAAATACGGCTAAACAAATATGCTCAAGGGCTTGTTGAAGAAAAAGAAATTACAACATACTTCTGTAAGTTCAACGTAGATCAGAAAAGAGAATATCTCAGAGAACTTTCCTCGCTTATAATACAATCAAAACCTGAAGAGGAAGATATTTCTAATTCTATTGTAAATAGTAAGTTACGAACAACTTTTACCCCTTGTGTATTATTGAGAAAAGGAGGAAAAGAATGCCATAACTTGATAAAGATAATTCACCTTCCTGAGGAGGAATTAGATAAAGTTCTTATCTTATTCTTGCATCTATTTAAAATTGCTTATCAAAGGCGCTATCTTAAAGAGAAAAACACTCCTTACAAGTGGTGGTATTGGGATATGTCCGACCCAGAGAGAATGAGAATGATAGAAAACGCCTGTAATTTATAAATGATGAATTGGAGAGATTGGTTTTCAGAAATAGAAAAAGACTTTGGATTTCATAAACCTATCAGCTGGACTGAAAAGATCAGCACAGTTGAGGAGTTTTTAGAACGCTATCCTAATGATATGCAGTTACGTATCAGGGCTCTCTACTTTTTGCATAACATCTTAGTAGAAGAGGAGTACCCGATACAGTCCACAGAGCCTATGAGCTACCTATTGCGAAAGTGGTTTACCGAAGCAAATCCTAAATTTGCAGTATCAGCCGAGTATCTTTTCTTTGTAGGAAAAAGGCTCTTCATTGCTGAGTGGTTCTTTGGACTAAATGACACTACTCAAGCAATAGTATTCCAAGAGAAAGCCCATATTTTAGAGCCTAAGAGAAAACTTTACAAATGGGCATACTATATGGCAATTGGGCAGGAATATCAAAATTTAGCAAAAGAAATTCTTAACAACACAGAAGAGATCAAATGGCTAAAGGAACGTGGATTCCCTGGTGAATATGTGTTAGAACAATTATATACATCAACAGAAATCAATTAACTCCGATACAGCAAGACATATTATTATTTTCGTAATAGTTAACTTAAGCTACTAATAGATTATGGATATAAAGACTATCTTTTTGAAAAATATTTTGTAACTTTGCATCGTGATTTAAGTACATATGAAATATTGAAAAATAAGTCCTGAGCAGTTGAGTGTATCACTATTTGTACAATGCTTTTGGCAGTCGTGCCCATAGCTTTTATGGCAATGCGGAAGGCCGAAAAAGAGAAACGTCCTATTCATAAGCATTACAGTGCCGATGGCAGTGTAGAAATCAAAGAGGATAAAACAAAAGGAAGTATTGACTTTCTATTTTACCTCGGTGGCGACCCGTATAGTGCTCCTGCGGTATACAATAGCAATGGTGAAGAAGGTAAATTATTATTCCTACATCGTGATCAGCTTGGTAGTATTGTAGCCATCACCGACCTTAACGGCAAGCTCATAGAGGCAAGGCATTTTGATGCCTGGGGCAAGGTGCTAAGCATCACTGACGGCAACGGCAACAAGTTAGAAAATTTATTGTTAGATCGCGGCTATACAGGGCACGAGCACCTCGCAAGTGTAGGCTTAATACATATGAACGGACGTCTCTACGACCCTGCTTTGCATAGGTTTCTAATGCCTGATAACTATATTCAAGACCCGTTTAATACTCAAAACTTTAACAGGTATGGATATTGTTTGAATAACC
>NZ_KB291471.1:0-1408 GCF_000318295.1 Capnocytophaga sp. oral taxon 326 str. F0382 | reverse complement strand
ATGGATATTGTTTGAATAACCCACTGGTGTATGTGGATAAGAATGGAGAAATTGTTTGGTGGGTAGTTGGAGTAGCGGCCTTAATAGGAGCTTATACAGGAGGAACTATAGCTAATAATGGAGAAGCTAATCCTATAAAATGGAATTATTCAGTGGATACTTTTGCACACATACTTTCTGGCGCAGTGATTGGAGCTCTTAGTGGTTATGTAGGGGGAGCTATAGCAACCTCTCAAATCCCTATGGCTAATACATTAGGTATTGCAGGAGGCTCTATCGTAAACTCACTTGGTACGTATGTGTATACAAGAGGAAAAACAGATATAAGCATTAGCTTTGGTGCAGCTTCTTTTAATTTTAATAGAGGTAGTTTTGGTTATCTTTTTAAGAAAGGTAATTCTACTATGGAGAATATAGGATATGGATTTGGTGCATTAGCAAATATAACAGATGTTGTATCTCTTTTTGGAGGAGGAGAGAATGTAAGTGTTAATTCAGCTAGTACAAAAGATGATGATTGGTGGGGACATAGTTCTATAACAGATAAAGATGGTAATAGTCTAGTATCTGTAGGTCCTGATTCTCCTGTTGGGAAAGGAGCTGGTCTAACGCAAACTTGGAAAAATTCAATTAAAGGAGCGGATACTAATTGGTCTACTTATTTTGGTGAAGAAGGAACTTGGCAGGTATCTCTAAATAACATTAGTAAAAACGCAATAAGTAATTATGCTTCAAAAATTACTCGTTGGGATTTACTATTTAATAGTTGTGTAGGTCACACATCAAGAGCTCTATGGTCAGCAGGGGTTCCAAACGTTTATCTTTTTCACCCCCATATGTTAAATCTACAGCTAAGTATATATAAAATGGGAATATTAGCAAGCCCTTATATTTATACAACACCTAATAAAATAAAAAGATGAAATATATTATGATTATAGTTCTATCTCTTATAAAAATTGATGCTTTTGCTCAACAAATAAGGGATTTTAATGACATTCCCCAAGAGATATTAGTTAACTTGGATAAGATGGGAAGAGATAAAGAAATTGTATTAAATAATTATGAAGCAGAGTATCTTAATAAAATTTTCGAGAACAGCAGAGAACACTTTGACTTTACAAATAAGAAAGTTGTTTTTATTTATGCACATATAGGAGTCAAAAGTAAGAAACACTTTTTCTCAGAACAAAGAAAAAGATTTTTAGACAAAAATACTATATCTTCTTGTTCTCTATTTATACTTGATGAAAAACAAAGTGAAACTAATAAGTACGATGCCATAATAACTTGTTGGTTTAAAATTCTCCCTGACTTAGAAAAGCTCATAAAAAGAATAGAAAAGAATAACTTGTAAGATATTAAAAAGACGATGCAGGTAACACCTTAGACAAACTTACCCTATTAG
>NZ_KB291470.1:117204-117421 GCF_000318295.1 Capnocytophaga sp. oral taxon 326 str. F0382 | reverse complement strand
AGCGATAGCTGGGTATGTGCTGCAAACGCCCTTATTTACAAACACCCACACGCAAAAACTTTTTACAAACACCCACACAAAAACATTTTGTCCCTCTACAACTAATATACACTCACTTTTGCGGAATAGTCCCCCTTCGGGGGTTCGGGGGCTTTCAATATATTGATTTACACCTTTGTATCGTAATTTATTCACAAAATAATTCACCGTCAGGTGA
>NZ_KB291470.1:108175-117184 GCF_000318295.1 Capnocytophaga sp. oral taxon 326 str. F0382 | reverse complement strand
TCTATAAATCTGATAATCAATCGCTTTTAGAGTGTGTTGCGTAGGGGCGTTTTGCAAACGCCCACACAATAAACTATTTGCAAACACCCATATACAAAACATTTTGCAAACGCCCACATAAAAAACATTTTGCCCCCTACAATTGGTATACAATCACTTTTGCGGAATAGTCCCCCTTCGGGGGTTCGGGGGCTTTCAATAAATTTACAACAAATGAAAAACTACTTTTTAGCCTTTACATTAGTCGCTACCATTTCAGCTACTGCCCAACACAAAACCTTAGCAGGCTTCGCTTATGGCAACCCTGTTGCCCCTACAGGTGACGAGTGGCAATCACCCGAAAAACTATCCCTTAACAAAGAATATCCACGAGCCTACTTCTTTTCGTTCAACAACGAGAAGCAAGCTACACAAGTATTGCCCGAGTATGCTCCCTATTGGCAATCACTCAATGGGCAATGGAAATTCCATTGGTGCAAAACCCCCGATGAGCGCCCTAAAGACTTCTATAAAACCGATTACGATACCTCAAAATGGGATGCTATTCCCGTACCGTCTAATTGGAATGTCTATGGTATCCAAAAAAACGGATTGCTGAAATATGGTCTGCCTATCTATGTGAACCAACCCGTGATTTTCTACCACGAACGCAAGGTCGACGATTGGCGCAAAGGGGTAATGCGCACGCCTCCAACAGATTGGACAACCTACGATTATCGCAATGAAGTAGGTTCCTACGTGCGCGAGTTTGAAATCCCTGCTAACTGGAGCGGACGCGAAATATTTATCGATTTCGATGGGGTAGACTCTTTCTTCTATCTGTGGATCAATGGCAAATATGTAGGTTTCTCTAAAAACTCTCGCAATGTAGCCTCGTTTGATATTACCCCCTATCTTCAAAAAGGCAAAAATAAAGTAGCCGTAGAAGTGTACCGCAATTCCGATGGCTCTTTCCTCGAATCTCAAGATATGTTCCGCTTACCAGGGATTTTTAGAACTGTCGCCCTGCGCGCTACCCCAAAAGTACAAATCTTCAATTTGAACATCCTTACCGATACAAAAGATGAAAAACTTTGGCAACTAAATATAAATACTGAAGTACGCAACCTCAGTGCCAAAACAGCAAAACACTATCAATTGCGCTATGTGATGTATGAAGTCGCACTGTATGAAGATGATGTAATCCCTACAGCTGTTCAAACACAAACCTCATTAAGTGTGCTAACGCCAAAAACACTCGGTAAAACCACCACTACTATAGCTGTGAAAAACCCTAAATTATGGTCAGCCGAAGCTCCTCATCGCTATGTGCTCGTCGCTCAATTATTAGATAAAAAAGGCAAAGTGGTTGAAACGGTCTCATCATACTTTGGCTTTCGTAAAGTAGAGATTAAAGATAAAGTCTATTATCTCAATGGTCAGCCAATCAAACTCAAAGGCGTAAATCGTCACGAAACACACCCCGCACAAGGGCACACGCTCACTCACGAACAAATGCAAGAAGACCTCTTCTTGATGAAACGCAACAACATCAACCACGTGCGCAATTCTCACTATCCTCCCGATCCTTATTGGTTCTACCTATGCGATAAGTACGGTATCTATTTAGAAAATGAAGCCAATATCGAGTCGCACGAATATCATTATGGCAAGGAATCGCTCTCACATCCCAAAGAATGGGAAAATGCACACGTTGCCCGCGTAACCGAAATGGTAGAAGCTACTTACAACGCACCTTCTGTCGTGATTTGGTCTTTAGGAAATGAAGCAGGCCCTGGCGACAACTTCAAAACAGCTTACAACCACCTGAAAACCATCGACAAAAGCCGCCCTGTGCAGTACGAACGCAACAACAGCATCGTCGATATGGGCTCTAACCAATACCCATCGGTAGCGTGGGTTGAGAAAGCTGCTACCGGTGAATTGGATATCAAATACCCCTTCCACATCTCGGAATATGCCCACTCTATGGGCAACGCTATGGGCAATCTCGCCGATTATTGGAAAGCGATTGATAGCAGCAACTACATCTGTGGTGGCGCAATTTGGGATTGGGTAGACCAATCAATCTATAATTATACAAAAAACGGCATTCGTTATGAGGGCTATGGTGGTGATTTCGGCGATTACCCTAACGACGGTCAGTTTGTGATGAACGGACTCATTTTCGCCGATCGCAAACCGAAACCACAACTCGCCGAAGTGAAAAAAGTCTATCAAGAAGTAGCGGTCTCTAAATATACCCCATTTCTTAAAGAGGATATAATGTCTCCTCCTATCTTTGAAATTTTTAATAAAAACTACTTCCGCACTTTATCACATTTAAAAGGCGTGTGGAAACTCTACAAAAACGGTTTTGAAATAAAAAAAGGAAACTTTTCAATAGACGCTATTCCTCCACAAAAAAGTGACAGAGTAAATATAGGTTACCTTCCTAAAGAAGATGCTGATTACTATATCAATTTCGAGTTTGAACTCGCTGAAGATATGCCTTGGGCTAAAAAAGGTTTTATACAAGCAGCTGAACAACTCCATTGGCCTGAAAAGAAAGTAGAAAAATCACCTATTGCTTCAGTAGCCAAAGGAGAAAAACTCACTCTTAGCAAAGACCAGAAAACCCTTGCAGGTAAAGACTTCTCTGTGCAATTCGATTTTGAAAAAGGCACCATTGCCAAATTGCAATATGGCGAACAACCTATTGTAGAAAATAGTGATTTTCAACTCAATGCCTTTCGCGCTTTTCTAAACAACGATGTGTGGGCGTACCAGCAGTGGTTTGCCAAAGGATTACACAATCTGCAACATAAAGCCTTATCACACAAAGTAACCAAAAACGCCAATGGCAGTTATAGCTTTGCCTTCACCGTACAATCACAAGCGCCTAATGGGGCACAACTCGTAGGTAAACCCAGTGCAGCCGACCATCATATTGAGGAATTTACCAATAAACCTTTTAATAATGACGATTTCCGCTTTGTTACCAACCAAGTGTTCACCGTCTACCCCGATGGCTCTATTGAGCTACAAGCGGCTATTGTCTCCAATGTGCCAACAGCTATATTACCACAAATAGGTTATGAGATCAAGTTACCTAAAAAATTTAGATATGCCACTTACTACGGTCGTGGCCCTCAAGATAACTATTCCGACCGCAAAACAGGAGCTTTTGTAGGAATATACAATGATGAGGTAACCTTTCCTCTTCCAGAAGGCGGTTCTTCTTTCCCCAAGCCGCAGGATATGGGGCATCATCAAGATACGCGTTGGGTAGCGCTTAAAAACGATGATAGCAAAATAGGAGTGCTATTGGTAGCCAATCCTACAATGGATTTTTCAGCTTTAGCTCACTCACCTCAGCAACTCACTTTGGCAGGGCATCCTTACCAATTGCCTGAGTCCGATGCTACTTATCTGCAACTCAGCGCTGCCACTACGGGGGTAGGCGGTAACAGTTGTGGCCCCACTCCGCTCATCCGCGATAGAGTAACAGCAAGCCCTACGCATTTCGGCTTTATCATACGCCCTATAAAAGTCCGCACTTCAGGAACTGATGAAAACGAAAAAATAGCCGATCAAGCACAGGTGAGCCCCAATACTCCTGCACCTGCTTTTGTAACAAACTTAGAAAAAGATAAAAGTGTACCGATGAAAGTAATTTTTGCCAGCAGTGAGGAAGTAGGCTTAGGTGAAGCAACCCATCTGCTTGACAACGACCCTAGTACTATATGGCACAGTGCCTATAGTGTCACCGTAGCAAAATACCCCCATTGGGTAGATTTCGAGCTGCTGAAAGAAACCCTCATAATAGGTATTAGTTACTTACCCCGCAGTGATGAGTACAAAACCGGTGATGTAAAAGATTTTAGTGTATCAGTAAGTAACGACGGGCAACATTGGGAAGAAATCTATAAAGGTACTTTCCCTCTAAAAGACGGCAGACCCCAAAAAGCCATTTTCGCCAAACCCGTAAAAACCCGCTATTTGCGATTCACCGCCCTAAGCGAACAATACGGACAAGACTACGTAAGTGGCGCAGAACTACAGATTCTAAGTAAAACCCCCTAACCCCTAACCCCTAATTTGCCTAATTCCCAAATTATTACTATCTTTGCCGCATCTATTCCTTTTTCCTAAATATTTAAACAGTAAAACATTATGAAAAAAACACTTTTTTCAGTGCTCTCACTGATGGCTTTCGGTCAGTGGTTATGGGCACAAGAAACCGAAATCATTACCCACCCTCAATCGCAATACCAAAAAGCGGTAGAACTCTACAATCGCAAGTTGTATGAGCCTGCGCAAAACCTCTTCCGCAAAGAGCAAACCGCCAACCCCGATAAGGCAATCCGCGCTCAAAGTGAATACTATGTAGCCACCATTGCTGCATTGCTCAATCAGGATGGCGCCGATGCCTTAGTGAACAACTTCATCGTCAATCACCCCGAGTCGCCTATGAGCAGCGAAGCTTACTTGCAAATGGCAAATCTCTACTTCCAGCAAGGTAACTATGCCGAGGCCTTGGAGTGGTATGAAGCTATCGATGAACTGAATATATCAAGCGACGAAAAAGCGCGCTTCAACTTCCAAAAAGGCTACTGCCTCTTCCATACAGGCAAACAAGCCGAGTCAAAACCTTATTTCGAGTCCGTACAGAACAACCCTCTATACGCCGATAATGCCAAGTATTATCTGGGGTATATAGCCTATGACTCCGATGATTACGCAAAAGCTGAAAGTTACTTCCGCGAAGTGCAAGACGATGCAACTCTCAGCAAAAATGTATCCTACTTCCAAGCTAATATGTACTTCAAACAAGCCCTTTATGACGAGGCTATTGAAGAAGGAAAAAAACAACTCGCCAAAACCAAGAGCGCTCAAGAAGTATCAGAACTCAACAAAATTATAGGCGAAAGTTACTTCAATCAGAAAAAATATAAAGAAGCTATCCCTTATTTGCAAAACTACAAAGGCAAAAAAGGCAAATTCTCCAATACCGATTATTACTATTTAGGCTATGCTTTCTATAAAAATAACGACTACAAGGCTGCTATCGAGCAATTTAACAAAATTGTAGGAGGTAATGATAATGTAGCCCAAAACGCTTATTATCACTTAGCCGAATGCTACCTCAAAACCGACCAAAAGCAGCAGGCACTCAACGCTTTCCGCAACGCCTCTCAAATGGATTTCGATAAGCAAATTAAAAAAGATGCACATTTGAACTACGCCCGCCTCAGCTACGAAATTGGGAACCCTTATGAAAGTGTGCCTAATGTGTTGCAAGCATACGCTTCGGCCTATCCTAACGACAATAAAGAAGAAATACAATCCCTTTTAGTCGATTCCTATATCTCTTCTGGTAACTACCAAGCAGCGATCAGTCTGTTAGAAAAATCTAACGACCCTAAAGATAAAGAAACCTACAAAAAAGTAGCCTTCTATCGCGGATTGGAACTCTTCAACGAACTCCAATACACCGATGCTTTGCAGTATCTCACCAAAGCCATTGCCGGTAGCGGAAGTCTTTCAGCACGTGCGTCTTATTGGGCTGGTGAATCGGCTTATCAGCTAAAAGATTACAAAGCTGCAGAAACTTACTACACTCAGTTTGTAAACAATCCAGCGGCTGCCAAAACCGAAGAATATCCCAAAGGATTCTACGGATTAGCATACTCACAGTTCAATCAACACAACTACGCTTCAGCAATCGTCAATTTCGAGAAATACCTCAAACAAAGTCCTAAAGATAATGTTTGGAAACACGATGCTATGCTCCGCTTAGCCGATTCGTATTTCGTAACCGGAAAATACTGGCCTGCAATGGAAGGCTACAACAAGCTAATTGAAGCAAAATCAGCCGACCAAGATTATGCAGCTTACCAAAAAGCAATTAGTTACGGTTTTGTCGATCGATTGCCCAGCAAAATTGAAGATTTAGAGCGCTTTATCAAAAACTACAAAGGCTCTAACTTGCGCCCTAATGCCCTCTTTGAGTTGGCAAACGCCTATGTGTCAAAAGGAGCTACCGAAAAAGGAGTGCAGTACTATCAGCAGCTCATCAAGGAGTACAAAGGCAATGTGCTCGTGCCTCGTGCAATGTTGCGTGAAGGTTTAGTGTATTATAATAAAGGTGAAGACCAAAAAGCACTCACCCTTTTCAAAACCATTGCTAAGGATTACCCTAACACCAATGAAGCATCACAAGCGGTCGCTTCAGCCAAACTCATTTATGTTGATATGGGTAAAGTGAACGAATATGCCGCTTGGGCAAAAACTTTAGGATATGTTGAAGTAACCGACCTTGAGTTGGAAGGTGCATCTTATGAAGCTGCTGAACGCCAATATTTGCAAAACAACAGCAAAGAAGCTATCGCCGCTTTCGAGAAATACCTCAAAGATTTCCCTAATGGACTACGCCGCACCAACGCCGAATTCTACTTGGGGCAACTCTATTTCAATAGCGGACAGAAAGCCAAAGCGCTTACCCATTATGAAAATGTATCTAAAAGCGGTTCTAACGAGTATGGCGAGCAAGCCCTCACTCGCGTGTGCCAAATATTGCTTGATGCAGGTAGCTACCTCAAAGCCAAACCTTATCTTGAGGAACTCGAAAAAACCGCTACCATCGCACAGAATAGAACTTATGCGCAAAGCAACCTAATGCGCGTGTGCTACAACGAAAAGTTATACGACAAAGCAATAGAATATGCTAATAAAGTATTAGAAGAAAAATCTATCGATACCCGCATCAAAAACGATGCTTATATAGTGCTCGCCCGCGCCTATGCCCAAGCAGGAAACAACGAGCAGGCACGTAAGTATTACCAAGAAGTACAAAAAACTGCTACCGGTAGCCTTGCCGCCGAAGCCTTGTACTACGATGCTTATTTCAAAAATAAAGATGGTAATTACAAAGCCTCTAATGAGGTCGTACAGAAAATCGCCAAAGATTATGGTGGACATAAAGAATTCGCTGCCAAAAGCCTTATCGTGATGGCTAAAAACTTCCGCGGACTCAATGATGCTTATCAAGCCTCTTACATCTTAGAAAGCGTATTGAAAAACTTCAAAGAGTTCCCCGAAGTGGTTGCCGAAGCTAAAAAAGAACTCGCCGCTGTAAAAGCCGAAGCCGCTAAAAGCAACTCATCAGTAAAGTAGGGGCGAATGGCAATCTGCCCCGTCCGACTCGTCCGATAGCAACAACAATTAAAAAAAACAAACAAAAAATGAACAAAATTACCTATATAACACTCATACTTTTAGCTTTAGCTTCTGCTACAACAGTAGCCCAAAGCCGTAAAGATAGCCTCACTACTAAGGTGGTAGATGTAGTAAAATCCTATGCCCCTACCATCGCCGACGCCGATAAAAAACGCGAAGATGCTAAAATCAAAGATTCGCTTACTGTAAAGAAGAAAAAAATCAACTATACGATTTATTCCGTACCCGTTGCCTCCACTTTCGTACCCGATAAAGGGCGCGCTGCTGCTGTAAAACAGAAAGTAGTGCGCGAAGATTATCAAGATTCCTATGTAGCAGGCGGCTTAGGAATGCTCAATACCTTCTATGCCGATGCCAATCTTAACTATCATGTGAACGACAATGGGCGTGCTTCTTTCTTGCTCAACCACCTCTCTTCTTCCGATGATGCCGATGAGGTAGTCCCCGATATGAACTATTCCAACTCCTCAGCCGAATTGCGTTACGACTACCAAAGTCAAGATGTGCTGTGGGGACTCAATGCCGATGTAGCTCGACGTTTGCACAATTGGTATGGAATCCGTAAAAACACTTTCACTGATGCCGATTTGCGAGGTAAGGTAGATGAAGTAAACCAAATCTATTTCGATTACGGATTAGGTGGCTATTTGCAATGGACGAACCCTTATTTCAAAGGAATAGATTTCGCTATTCGTGGGCTCTCCGACCATTTCCAAAGCAAGGAAACCAATGTAAAAGCTCAACCTTCCTTTGAAGTTCCTCTCACCGATGAACAGAAAATCAACGCCAATGTACTCGTCGATTATTACGAAGGTAGTTTTACCCGCAAAGATAATCTCATCAACGATATCTCCAACCGCTGGATGCTCTTTGGAGTCAATCCTTCTTACCAATTAGTCATCGATAACCTCAATGTAAAATTAGGCGTATCGTTAATGTATGCCGATGCCAATAAATCAGTAGACAACAAGTTCAAAGCCTACCCCGATGTCGAAGCCTCTTACAACCTCACCGATAGCGCTATATTGCACGCTGGTGTGCGCGGAGGTTTGCAGCAAAACACCGTTGAGAAACTCACCAAAGCCAATCCGTATCTCGCACCTATGCAAGAAATCAAACCTACAAACGTACAAGTCGATGGTTTTGTAGGCGTAAATGGTAAAGTAGGTAGTGATTTGCAATATCGCGTAAAAGGAAGTTATCGTCAATATAAAGAAATGCCCCTTTTTACCACCAATAGCGAGCGCCCTCAATTAGGGGTAGAAGCCTTGCCATATCAGTACTATAACTCTTTCAACTTGTTGTACGATGAGGTAAGCGATTTCGAGTTCTTGGCAGGAATAGGTGGTAATTTGAAGGATATAGTTACTTTCAATTTTACAGGTCAGTACAACAACTACAAAGCTCGTACCCAGCGTGATAAAACCGCTTGGAATCTCCCTAATGTACGCGTATCCCTCTACACCGATTTCAAAATCCTACCTAACCTCTTCACAGGGATAGATTTGTTCTACACCGGTACCCGTGAAGACCTCGATTATCAAATAGGAAGTGCTGTGCCCGAGAAAATCACTCTCGGTGGTTACTTAGATTTGAATTTCCATATCGATTACACCTTTAATAAGAATTGGCAAGTATTCCTAAAAGCCAATAATCTTGCTGGTCAGCGTTACGACCGCTGGTTGTATTACCCATCGCAAACCATACAAGCCTTCGCCGGAATCAAATACATCTTTTCATTAAACAATTGATAATTAACAAAAAAAAGCGCGATAATTATACACTAAC
>NZ_KB291470.1:89153-108155 GCF_000318295.1 Capnocytophaga sp. oral taxon 326 str. F0382 | reverse complement strand
CGCCCACATAAATAAAACTTTTCGGACACTCTCTTTTGTTATCATTTGCTAATTATCAATTTTCCTAATTAACCTGAGTTCAATATAACAGAATATTGGTATACCGATTGTAACATAATATATTCACAAAATAATTTACCCTCAGGTGAAAATTTGTGTTTCACATACCCAGCTGTGAGCCCTCGCTAGCTTTGTGAGAGATTGTTGTTTTATCCCACAAATAATAGAGATTTTTCCAAAACAATAAAATAACACTCTGTTTTTGATAAAGTTCTAACTCTAAAATATAAAAATACAACTTTAACTTTTATTTAACACGTGGTATAAAAAATAAACGTTACCTTTGCCCCGTTTAATTATAATACTTACACACGTATGAAGAAATTATTACTATTAGCAGCCGCTGCCCTCACTGTGGTAGCCTGCAAAAAAGACAACAACGAACCTGTAAATCCTAATGATGGAGGTAATCAAAAACCAGTAGAAGTACCTGCCGGTTTTGTAAAAAGTATTCAAGAAGTATCTACTGGTGGAACTCGTACTAAAACTACTACTTACAATGTAGAGAACAATGTACTAAAAGGGTGGACTGAAGTAAACTCTAATGGAGATATTTACACCCATACTTTAGAGTACAAAGGTGCTCAATTAAGTACTTATACCTCAGCTGAGAGTAGTGTTACTAGAGGAAATATCGTTACTAAATTCAACTTCTTGTATGAAAACAACAAACTTACGAAAATTGAAAAAGTTCGTGATGGCAAAAAAGATGTTTTCAATGTTACAGTAGACGATCAAAACCGCATTACTTCTAAACATCTTGTATTGAATCCTACTGATGGTTGGGACGCTGGTAACACTTGGACAGCTACTTTCACTTACTCAGGTAATACTTTAGTTGTCAAAGACCCTGTAGATGGAAGTACTTATACTTACACTTATGAAGATGGTAATGTAGTAAGAGTAGAAGATTCATATAGAAATAACAGCGTTCTTACTTATGATAAAACCCTTGTAAACGATCTTAACTTTGAGTATTTCCGTTGGATATATATCGCACAACTTTTTGTACGTCATAGTGATATTACTTTAGGTAATAATGACATCTTTGTTAGAACTTCTAAAAACTTTTTAACAAGTAATGGCGTAAGACATTATGAAGTTGTAGAAAAACAAGGTAACAAACCTAAAAAAGTAAATAGAAAATACGGTACTAACCCTGATGCAACAATTTTCTATACTTACTAACTAAACTCTAAGAAACTAAAAAAGTTATTCAATAACTCTTTTTTTGAACAATTTCTATTTTTTTAAACCCTTAAACACATTTCACAAATGAAAAAATTATTACTATTAGCAGCCGCTGCACTCACTGTTGTAGCCTGCAAAAAAGACAACGACGAGCCTACATCTCAAAATGGTGGTGGCAACGGAAATGGTAATGGCAACGGAAATAACGGAGCCCAAACCGAAGTACCTACTCCTGTACCTGCTGGATTTGTAAAAACTATTGAGGTTACAGGTCAAGAAACAAGTACTACTACTTTTAAAGTAGAAAATAATCTACTAAAAGCTTGGGTAGAAGTATCAACAGAAGGTACTGTAACAAGAACTTTTGATTACGAAGGTAAAAATCTTAAAAAGTATACTTTAGAAACTAATGTATCTGGACAAGGATACTTAAAAACAGAGTATGATTTTACTTATCAAAACAACAAACTTGTAAATTTCAAACGATCTCGTGATGCTATGTCCGATACTTATGATGTAGTAGTAGACGATAAAGGTCGTATCACTTCTAAAACAGTAAGAGCTAACCTTAATGGTTGGGAAGGTGGTAGCGTATGGACAGCTACCTTTACTTATACTGATAACGCTTTGGTAGTGAAAGATCCTCAAGGTAAAACCTATTCATACACTTATGAAAATGGCAACGTAAAAGAACTTAAAACACAAACAGATGAGTATTCTTTTAACTACGATACCTCTTTACTAAACGATTTCAATTTTGAGTACTTCCGTTGGGTGGCTGTTGTAGAAGCTTTTGTACGACACAGTAGTGTTCAACTTGGACAAGGAGTTAATGATGCTTTTGTAAAATCATCTAAAAACTTCCTCACTTCTGGTGGAGGTAGTATCTATGTATATGAAGTAACTGAAAAACAAGGAACTAACAAACCTAAAACAGTACTTAAAAAATATGCTGGAGGCGGTACTTTCGCTACTATCAAATACACTTATTACTAACAAATACCTACATACCCCGTGAGCTATCTCCTCACGGGGTTACTTTTTTAACTTAAACACATCTCACAAATGAAAAAATTATTACTATTAGCAGCCGCTGCACTCACTGTTGTAGCCTGCAAAAAAGACAACGACGAAACCCCTCCAGGCCCCTGTATTGAGCCCGCAAGCCCCTATACCGTAGGCTTTGACTACCCTAAAACTATTGTTTCAGAAGAAAACGGAAGCACCTCTACCATTACTTATACTGTAACAGACCTCTTGCTTAGAACAGTTACTTTACAAAATACCCAAAAAGGTCTTAAAACTTTCACTTTTACTTACGATAATAACAAATATCTTACTGAAGTAAAAGAAGAAAAAACAGGAACTGTTCCTACTATCTTAAAACTTTCTTATAACAAAAAGAAACAAGTAGAACGCACTCTAATGAGTCAGTATGGAGGTGTTTTTACCTCTACTTTTTCTTACGATACTCACGATAGAGTAGCTAAATTAGTATTTGAAGGAGCTGGTACTGTTGCAACTACTCAATATGAATATGTTAACAATACAGTGATAGCTACAAAAGTAGAAGTTCGAGATAATGGAGGAGGTACTTTTACTAATACAAATACTTATACTTTCGACGATAATGGTAATCTGTTAGAAGATAAATCATTAGGTTGGACAGCTACTTATACTTATACTACAGGTCTTAACTATAATGCGCATCCTGCCTTTAAGATTATAGCCCCTGAAGTAGGATCAATAAGTCCCGTAGAAATGAGTATAAACTATGACAGAAGGTTTAGATATGTAGCTCAGAAGAATTTCCCTAATAAAGCAGGAGTTGCTGAATATGGCTATAATAATGTAAACAAACCTACACAAATAGTTATAAAATCTGTAGCTGGTACCGCTACCCAAACCCTTACTTACTAAAAACTAAGTGACAATTAAATCCCTTACAAACTTTGCCAAAGTTTCCTGCCTATGAGGCTCGCACCTTTGGCAAAGTTTTTTCTATCCCCTAGCCCTTAAAATTGCTAAATTGAAAAATTATTACTACCTTTGTCGCTCACTAATATGCAATAGATATGAAACGCTTCATTATCTTATTCTTTACATTCTTTAGCACTATTACCCAAAGTCAAAACCTTTCGCTCCTGCCTCCTATCTACAACTACTCTCAAACTCAATATAAGGCAGGTATGCAAAATTGGCAAGTGAGTCAGTGTCAGGATGGTATACTATATGTCGCCAATAACCAAGGACTGCTTACTTTCGACGGACAAGTATGGCAATTGTACTACCTCCCCCAAAAAAAAATTGCTCGTTCGGTATTCGCCGATAGCAGCACCTCTAACCTGCGCGTATATGTAGGCTCTTTTGAAGAATTCGGCTATTTCCAACGCAACGCCCAAAATCAATTGGTATATACCTCTCTGAAAGACCAACTCAAAAACTATACATTCCACAACGACGAAGTATGGCAAATCTTTAAATACCAAGATAAAATATATTTCCAAACCTTCTCTTCTTATTTCGTGTACGACGGCTCTCACGTACAAGCCTTCACCCCTCAACCCGCCCCTTTTGCAATGTTCCCCTACGGCAATAAACTCTATATGCAGGGTATGAACGCTGGTTTTTACCGCATCGATGCTACTCAAAAACTCAATTTAGAACTCTCTCCCGAACAACTCGGTGGGATAATAGTCGAAATTATCCCCTATCAAAGCGAATTATTACTGATTACCAATAAAAACGGATTCTTCCGCTACAACCCCGCTACAAGCGAATTGCGCAAATTCCCTACCGAAATGGATGCGCTCTTTCCCTCGCTCCGCATCAACCGCGCACTGCTCACTGCTAACAACTTACTCATTTTAGGAACTCTCACCGAAGGTTTATACGCTATCAATCCTCATAACGGAAAAATTTTCGGCCATATCCACAAGAAAAACGGACTCAATAACAACACTGTTTTGGGGCTCTACGAAGATGCCCAGCACAACCTATGGGTAGCTTTAGACAATGGTGTCGCTATGATTGAAGTCCCAAGTAGGTTGCAATATTTAAACCTCAATGGCGAGGTAGAACTCATTAGCGATATGGTGCTGAAAGACAATGTCTATTATTTAGCTTCTAACAAAGGTGTCTATACCTTTAAGGAGGGTGTACTCTCCAAAATCCCTGACTTCTCTAACCAAGTGTGGTTTATCAAGCAGTTTGACCATCAAGTATTTGTAGGGCATAATAAAGGGGTGTCGGAATTGATGGGTAATCACTTACAACCTCTTGATAATGTAGGAGTAGGAGGAATGGACTTGAAAAAAGGCGTTATCCACGGTCAGGAAGTACTCGTAGGCTCATCCTACTCTGTGCTTACCATTTATAAAAAAGATGCTGCCAATCGATGGGTGCCCTCTCATATCGTAAATGGCTATTTCGACCTTACCTATCGCGTTGAAATAGATGCTTTTGGCAATATTTGGACAAGCCATACTTATAAAGGAGTGAGCAAACTCTCTCTTACCGAAGACCTCAAAAGCGTGCAACGCAAAGTAACTTACAACCAACTCAAAACAAAAGAAGCCTTGAAATTGCTGAAATTGCGCGGCAAAATCATCTTTACCGATGGGCAACAGTGGTTTGAGTATAACGACGACAAGCAAAATGTGTTGCCTTATGCCCTCCTCAATGAGCAATTGCCCCAACTCGCAACTACCCACCATATAGTGCCCGTGAACGACAATCGCTTTTGGTTTATCACCCCCACCGATTATTATTTAGTAGCATTCGCTAACGGCGTATATAAAATAGAAGAAAAAATAGCCTTCAATCAGTTGCAGCACCCCGCAAGTGAGGAACGTGCTACTGCCTTTGTAACTCCTGAAGGTAATACATATTTCTGTTTAGACGGCAGCATCGCCCTATATACCCCAAAAGCACCTCGCGTAAAACTGCCAACCAACCTCACTTTAAAGAGTTTACGTACCTATAACCGCTCAACCGATTTATATACCCTCGAAAATATTACCCCTAATATCGCTATTCCTTATAGCAAAAACAACCTTCAGTTCGATTTTCAGTATCCTAATTTCAGTAAAGAACACTGTCAGTTGTGGTATCAGTTAGAGGGCTACGACAAACATTGGCGTGAAGTTACCAATGATTTTAGAGTGAATTACCAAAACCTCCCTTCAGGCCACTATCAGCTAAAAGCAAAGGTACTCAACGAATTAGGTGAAACCCTATCGCATTATACTTTTCCCTTCGCGGTAATCACTCCTTGGTATAGAACCGTGTGGGCTTATATATTCTATTTCGCAGGATTTATAGGCGCTGGTGCACTTGTTACCGCCTTGTACTTGCGTTATAAAATGAAGAAAAAAGAGCGTTCTTTCTTGCGCGAGCGCCTGCGCCGCCAGCATTTGTTAGAAGCTCGTGAGCAGGAAGTAACCAAATTGCAAAACCAAGTGCTCATTGCTCAGTTAGACTATAAGAGCAAATCGCTTGCCGAAGCCACGATGATGAACATCACCCGCAACGAGTTCCTTACCAATCTCGTCACCGAGCTCGAAACACTGCTAAATAGCCAAAGAGTGAGCAAAGCTAAAAGCAACCTCATTTTACAACACATACGCGATAATATTTCTCAAGAAGACCAATGGCAGGTATTCCAAGAAAATTTCGACCTCATTCATAAAGATTTCTTCAAAAAACTGAAAGAACTCTATCCGCAACTCACCCCCACCGATTTGCGAATGGCAGTGCTCATCAGGCTCAACTATACCTCTAAGGAAATTGCCGAAATGCAAAATATATCCTTGCGCGGTGTCGAAACCGCTCGATATCGCTTGCGCAAAAAGCTCCAATTAGCCGAAGAAGATAATCTTTACGATTTCTTCGCTCAATTCAATTAATATTATCTTATCTCTTACCTCTTATCTCTTACCTAAAAAACCCTTCTTAACCAAAAGACTATAAATTAGTTACAAATCGTTGTAGTAGTAATGACGTAGTCCTTTAACAAATTATTTTAACATTGTAGTAGTAAAAGCGAACCCATTTTTTTGCATATAAAAGAAAGAATAAGGAACTTTGCGACAAATTTTATTTAATAAACGTACGGAAATGAAAAAGCTATTGTTTTTCTTCCTGATGACCTTTCTTTCTCTTGCTGCTTACGCACAACCTAATATGGTGAGAGGAAAAGTATTTGAAGCAGGGACTAAAAACCCTATTCCAGGAGCCAATGTAATTGTGAAGGGTACAACCCGTGGCATTTCAACCGACCTCGACGGAAACTTTGCGCTTGATAAAGTTTCTCCAGGTGATGTATTAGAAATTAGCTACATAGGTATGGTAACCCAAAATGTAAAAGTAGTAGCCGGACGACACTACTTAGAGATTGCGCTCAAAGAAGATACGCAACAACTCAAAGAAGTAGTTGTTATAGGCTATGGGGCAGCTCAAAAACGAGACCTCACGGGCTCTATCGCTAGCCTCAAAACCGATGAATTTGCTGACCGTCCATCTACTAACCCCTTAGCCTCTATACAAGGGAAGGTAGCTGGGGTGCAAATTGTCAATACAGGGCGGGCAGGGCAAGACCCCGAAATACGTATCCGCGGTACAAACTCTATCAACGGCTATACACCTCTGTACGTAGTCGATGGGCTCTTTACCGATAATATCAACTACCTCAACCCGCAGGATATCGAGTCTATGGAAATCCTCAAAGACCCCTCTTCGCTTGCTATCTTTGGGGTTCGCGGGGCTAATGGGGTGATTATCATTACCACCAAAAAAGCCAAAAAAGGACAAACAGTCGTAAACATCAATTCTTCCGTAGGATTAAAAGTTATCAACGACCGTATTGCAATGACTGATGCCGAAGGCTTTAAAACGCTCTACAACGAGGATATGGCCAATAAAGGTGCTACACCGTTTGATTATACGCACTATCAAGCCAATACCGATTGGCAAGACCAAATCTTCCAGCGTGCCTGGGTGTACAACCATAATGTGAGTGTCGCCACTTCTGGTGAAAAAGGACGCTTCTATATGGGCGCTGGCTATACCGATGAAGAGGGCTCTATCAAGCACGAAAAGCTCTCTAAACTCACCCTCAACCTCAGTAGCGATTACAACGTAACCGATTATCTGCGCTTTGGCTTCCAAGCCAATGGTTCTCGCACCCTCCCTATTGATGCCAAAGGGGTAGCAAGTGCCCTAAAAGCAGCTCCTATTGTAGCCCCTTACGACACTCAATCGGGTTTGCTAAATATAATGCCTAACTTCCAGCGTGCCCAAGTGTGGAATCCGCTTATCGATGTCGAAACACGTGCCAATCACAACAAAGGTTTGAATCACCGTTTGGCGGGCAATGTATATGGTGAACTCGATTTCCTTAAAAACTTCACCTTTAAGGCTACCCTTTCTATGGATTACCGCATAGGCGAAAACCGCGAATATTCCCCTATCATCTGGGTCTATAACCCCGATACCCAAAAGAAAGAAAACTCAACGAACGCGAAACGATTAATCAGAGTAAATCCACCACCATTGCTACCCAGCAGGATTATATCCTTACCTACAAAAAACAAGTGGCAAAACACAACCTTACCTTTATGGGAGGGCTTACCACCAATTACACCGAACACAGTTCGCTATCAGGCTCTCGCTATCAAAATATCAACGATATAGTGTTTGGCATTCCCGAAAATACCGATAAGTGGTGGTTGTCATCAATTGGGGGTAGCAATATGAGCAATGGTTCTGGCCAGTATCGGCGTTTTACAATGTCGTATTTAGTACGTGGTTTGTACAATTACGACAACCGTTATCTCCTCAATGCTTCTTTCCGCCGCGATGGTGCCTCCGTATTTCACCGCTTAGGCAATACGTGGGATAACTTCTATTCCTTCGGGGCTGGCTGGGTGCTCAGCGAAGAAGCCTTTATGAAAAACCAAAAAGTGGTAGATTACCTCAAACTCAAAGGATCTTGGGGCGTTTTAGGTAACCAAAACACTGGCGGACGTAACTATCCTACTTACCCTCTGCTCACCAATTCGGGCAGTGCTGTATTCGGCGACCGTATCGTTACGGGCTATGCACCTGCTTATTTAGTGCAAAACTTAGGTTGGGAAAAGACCTATGCGTGGGAAGCTGGTGCTGAATTCCGATTCTTGGGCAATCGCCTCAGTGTAGAACCTGTCTACTATCACAAGAAAACCAAAGACCTTATCGTGCTACTCAGTGGCTTAGCAGGAGCAAAAAACTCTTTGGAAAACCTTGGCGAAATTGAAAATAAAGGATGGGAGATTTCAGCCTCTTGGCAAGACCAACGCAAAGAAAGTGGTTTTAGCTATGGTGTAAATGCCAATATCACCACAATTGATAACAAAGTGCTTTCACTTGGTAGAGGAGAAAAAGATGCACTTTACGAAGGCTATCAAAACGTAGCGCGCACGTTGGAAGGCTACCCTATTGGGCACTTCTACGGCTATAAAGTGAAGGGCGTGTATCAAACTTTTGAAGATATCGACACCTCACCTACCAACAATATCGCTACCGTAAAACCTGGTGATCTCAAATTTGAAGATGTGAACGGCGATGGTGTAATCGATAGCAAAGACCGTACGATGATAGGTAACCCTACCCCCGATTTCACCTATGGATTTAGTGTAAATCTCGGCTACAAAGGCTTCGACCTCACTGCCGAATTTATGGGAGCTTATGGCAACGAAATCTACCGCGGTTGGGGCGAAGTAGGCTATGCAATTCTCAACTACCAAGCCCACCGTTTAAACCGTTGGCACGGCAAAGGCACTTCCAATTGGGAGCCTATTATAGATAACGGTCGCGCTATCAACCGTGAAAACTCCTCTTATTACATTGAAGACGGTAGCTTTTTCCGCCTCCGCAACGTGCAGTTAGGCTATAGCTTGCCACAAGAAGTAGTACAACGCTTCAAAGTACAGAAATTGCGCTTCTATGCCAACGTACAAAATCTCAAAACTTGGCATAAAAATACAGGGTATACCCCCGAAATAGGTGGAGGAGCTTTGGCTTTCGGTATCGATACCGGCACCTACCCTATGCCAATGATTGTTACCTACGGGGTGAACCTTACATTTTAATTAACAATTGATAATTAACAATTATGAAAAAGAATATATATCATATCATAGCAATAGGATGGATGGCAGCGAGCCTCGCCCTCTTTACCCATTGCAATAAATTCGACCAAGAGCCACAAGGCGAATGGGTCGATGGCGACCAAGGGAATGTATCAGGCTCTTTTGAAGCCGATATATTCACCCTCTACGGAAAACTGAGAGGCTCTGATCTGGTAGCGGGTATTCCTGCTTTGGCAATCCACAGTTTCCGCAGTGAAGATGCCGAAAAAGGCTCTACTGCCAGCGATGGAGTTGATCACGCCAATATGTTCGATAATTTCAATTATGTAGCGACTAATGGTTTAATTAACGGATACTATTCCGCTAACTACGAAGTTATTCACCTCTCCAATACCGTGCTCGACAAAATCAATAAGGCTGACCAAAGTACTCTCACCGATTCCGATAAGATAAACCGCGGTGAAGCACACTTTTTCCGCGCCTTTGCCTATTTTAACTTAGTGCGCGCCTTTGGCGAAGTACCTCTTATCAATTTCCGTATCTATAAAGATGAAGATGCCAATAAACCTAAGGTAAGCGTTGATAAAATCTATGAACTCATTGATGCCGACCTTACTGCTGCCGAAAGCGTACTCCCTCGCACGTGGAGTGCTATCTACATCGGTAGACTTACTTGGGGGGCTGCCCGTTCGTTGCACGCCAAAACCTATATGATGCGCTCTAATTGGCAAGCAATGTACAACGCCTCTACCGATGTGATAAATTCAGGAATTTACAACCTTAGTACACCCTACAATAAGTTGTTCCGCGAAAGTGGCGAAAACGCTCCCGAATCTATCTTAGAAGTACAGTGCACTGCCAATGCTACCTATCCTCAATCCAGCCAAGTAGGTAGTCAGTTTGCTAATGTACAAGGGGTGCGTGGCTCTGGACAATGGGATTTAGGTTGGGGATGGAATTGCCCTACCCAGCTTTTAGCCGATGCTTTTGAAGCAGGCGACCCTCGCAAAGATGAAACCTTGCTCTATTTTGCCAAAAGTGAAGCCGAAGCTGCTACTATGCAACCCAATACTCCTTACGACGAAAAACCAATTGCACAAGCAGGCGTAGTAAATAAATATTACAACAAAAAAGCCTATACCGACCCTGCTTTGCGTAGGTCATACAGTCGTTTTGGTTATTGGTTCAATATTCGTCTCATTCGATATTCCGATGTACTTTTAATGGCTGCCGAAGCCGCTAACGAACTCGGCAACAGTGCCCAAGCACTCGTCTATTTAGAGCAAGTGCGTGCAAGAGCACGAGCAGGCAATAACAGTGTTTTACCTGCCGTTACAACCACCGTTCAAAGCGATTTGCGCGACGCTATTCGTCACGAACGCCGTATAGAGCTCGCTATGGAATTCGACCGTTTCTACGATTTAGTGCGTTGGAATATTGATGTGGAAACCCTGCACAACGCGGGCAAAACAGCTTATCAAACCAAACACCGCTTATTACCTTTACCTCAAGCACAAATCGACCGTTCCAACGGAGTACTTATCCAAAATCCTAATTATTAATTAGCTAACAGGTGTCAGGTATTAGGTGTCAGCTGTCAGGTAACATCACGTCATCTTTTACCTCTTACCTCTTATCTCTTATCTAAAAATGAAAAAATATATATTTTATATCAGCTTTATGGCAGGTCTTACAGCTTTTACTAACTGTTATCAAGATTTAGACCAAGACCCGCCTTTCGATTATCCTGAGGAGGTAATACCTCAGTACAACCCTCAAAAACTCTTGTTTACCTTTGAGGGCAATGCAAAAAATGTGAGTACTTACAAGATTCCTACGCTCTCTAAGGGCAATGTCACCTATACAGACGGCAAAAAAGGCAAAGCCTACCAAGGGGGTGAAGGTACTTATGTTTTTATCTCCCCTCGCACAGCGCGTTTTGCAGGCGATATATCTCTGAAAGATACGATAGCTAACCTCGGTAGTTTTACAGTAGCTTTCTGGATGAACTCCCCTCAAGTAAATAAAGGTACAGGTATCTTTTCAATTCCTAATACTAAAAAGTTCTGGGGTAACCTCGATATTTTCTTAGATGGCAATAATACTGCTGGCGAAGGACGTTTTAAAATGCACCTCTTCAATGGTACTAAAGAAAATTGGGTAGAGACCAAAATCCCTGGTACTATTGGTGATTGGGTGTTTATGACCTTCCGTTACAACCACAAAACGGAAATGTTACACATTTTTAAAAATGGAGAAATTGTCTTTACGCGTGCCCTTACAGGTTGGGGACGAATTGTTTACAACGATATGGGCGATTTGGTGTTAGGTACTTATGCTTTCCAAACCGACCCTCCTCAATCGTCTACTAAAGCACAAGCTTGGGCACAGTCCTTCCCTGGCAAGTTAGACAACTTTGCCTTCTATAATCAAGCCCTTACCGATGAACAGATAAAAGCCTTGTATAATGAATAAAAAGAATGATATTTACATAAAAAATAACCCTTTTTCTCCAATCTCCTTTATGGCTTTTCCCTCTTTGGAGGTTCGGGGACTGAATACAAAACTTTTAAGGCTATGCTTATTACTTTTCTTTTTTTCGTTCCCTCTTTCTGCTCAAAATGAAGCCTTTGCTAAAAAGCGCTACATCACGGCGCAACAAGATACAATGCCTTACCGTTTCTTGCAGCCCGAGCAACTAAAAGAAGGCAAGAAATACCCTTTAGTGCTCTTCTTACACGGAGCAGGTGAAAGAGGGAACGATAATGAGAGTCAGTTGCGCAATGGGGGTACAGTGTTTACCAATCCTGCGAACCGAGATAAGTACCCTTGTTTTGTGCTCTTTCCGCAGTGCCCTGAGGGTGCCTACTGGTCACTTGAAAAACGCCCCGACCAAGGATATAAGAATACGGCTAATCCGCTGCCTAAAGAAGTGCCTATCACTAAACACTTACGCTTGGTGAAGGAACTTTTAGACGAGACTTTGGCTACATATCCTATCGACCCTAAACGAGTGTATATTATGGGCATTTCGATGGGGGCGATTGCTACTTTGGATATGGTGTATCGCTTCCCCGATACCTTTGCCAAAGCTGTCTCGATATGTGGGGCAACCAATATAGAGCGTATGCGTGAGTTCAAAGGGAAAACAAAATTCCGTTTCTATCACGGTGACATCGATGATGTGATACCGGTGACTTACTCGCGTGAAGCCTATAAAGCTTTGAAAACTACCGGCAAAAAAGCTGAATATATAGAGTTTTATGGGGCAAATCACAACGCTTGGCATCCCGCTTTCAACACCGCAGACTTCTTACAATGGACTTTTAAAAAGAAATAATATACTTATGAACAAAAACAAACTTTTCACGATTCACTTTTCACTTTTAGCTTTCCTTCTGCTCTTCGTTTCTTGCGGTTGTAGTAAGGACAATAAAAAGGTGGTAGAAAAACCTACTCCTCAGCCGCCTACCGAAAAGAATCGTCCGATGGAATTTGCTTCCGACGATGCTTTCTTGGATTATATCCAGCGTGCGCACCTCAACTATATGTGGGAGGGAGCAGAGCCTAATTCGGGTTTAGCCCCTGAGCGCATTCATATAGATGTCCCTTCCGATGATGCTCATATCATCACTACGGGAGGTTCGGGCTTTGGCATTGCAGGGCTATTGGTAGGGGTAGAACGCGGTTTTATCCCTCGTGCACAAGCGGTAGAAAGATTTACAAAAATCGTAACTTTCTTGGAGAAAGCCGACCGTTATCACGGGGTATGGTCGCACTGGATTGACGGTCGTACGGGTAAAACCAAACCTTTCGGACAAAAAGACAATGGTGGCGACCTCGTGGAAAGTGCTTTCTTGATGCAGGGCTTGCTCTGTGTACGTCAGTATTTTAAGGATGGCAATGATGCCGAAAAAGCCTTAGCTCAGCGCATTGATAAACTGTGGCGCGAAATGGAATGGGATTGGTACTTAAACGGACAGGATGTACTCTATTGGCATTGGAGTCCCGATTATGCTTGGCAGATGAATTTCCCGCTCAAAGGTTATAACGAATGCCTGATTACCTACATTTTGGCAGCATCTTCGCCAACCCACACCATTCCTGCTTCGGCTTATCACAACGGTTGGGCACGTGGAGGAGCTATCAAAAGCTCTCAGGTAACGTACAATCTGCCATTGATTCTCAAACACAACGGCGCAGAACAATACGGAGGTCCTCTATTTTGGGCGCATTATTCGTACATAGGGTTGAACCCCAAAGGACTTAGCGATGATTATGCTAATTATTGGGATTTAAATCGCAATCACACCCTTATCAACTACAAATATTGCCTAGAAAACCCCAAAGGTTATAAAGGTTATGGGGCGAACTGCTGGGGACTTACCGCCAGCTATTCAGTGAAAGGGTATGATGCACACAGTCCTAGCAAAGATTTAGGGGTGATAGCACCTACTGCCGCCCTTTCCAGCTTCCCTTATACACCCCAAGAATCTATGGCAGCCCTCAAGCATTTCTATTACGATTTGGGCGATACTATTTGGGGTAAATACGGCTTTTACGATGCTTTCAGCGAGCAAGCGGTATGGTATCCTAAACGTTATTTAGCAATCGACCAGCTCACTATTGCCCCGATGATAGAAAACCACCGCACAGGCTTCGTATGGAAACTATTTATGAGTTGCCCCGAAGTACAACAAGGACTTAAAAAACTAAATTTTAAGCTACAATAACCACAACTTCTTACTTAGTCATCCCATTATAGCCTTTGCCAAAGCCCTTAATTGCCCGTGCGGCTCGCACTTTTGTCGCGTAAGCTAATAAATTATAATATGAATCAAGAGTTGAAAAGTAATAATCCCTGATTAACAGAATGTTATCGCTTTTGCATCGCATCTCCCCCTTTGGAGGGGGCTGGGGGGGAGGTTTTAAATCAACAAGTTAATTTAACCCTTAATTGGCATTTATATTATTTTTGTGTAAAACAGCAACTTATTTCGCTCTCGAAACTCAAGTTATATAAAATGGAGTAACTATGAAGTATGTGTATTTATTAAGTGTAATTGCCTTATTATCCTCTTGTAAAACAATAAAAACAAGTAACTGTAGCCCTTATAACATCATCGAGATAACTCATTGGGGGACAAATGAAACAGACAAAAAGAATTTCATTTTGTATGAATACGACACTCTTAATGTCTTTCTAAAAACGATAGATATAAATGAAATAAGGGTGTACAATAAAACAACTGACCCCAACTATTATGGTTCGATGAGAATCTTTCTGAAAACACCTTTATGCCCTGATAGGAATTATAAATTAATTATATCGGACTCTTTGCAATACAATATTCAAGAAATGGATATGATTAGTTTTTATAAAAGAGCAATGTTATCAAAAGTTCATTATAAGGGCGTTAAATCATATAAGGTAAACCATATAAAACTTTCTCCAAAAGAAGCTCACGTTATTCATTTTAACAAAAACTTAGCTACTCCTTACAAAAAAGAATAACTTGATAAAAATAATGTTAGTTCGATATAGCAAAACACTTGCCCGTGCGGCTCGCACCTTTGCCAAAGTTAATTATTAGAAAGAGTCCTATAGTTCGAGAATTCCAAAAGCTCCGAGAAACTCAAAAAATTGTTAAATTCAGAATAATATCGTAACTTTGTCCATTGAAAGAATATTTACACTGAGTAGTTTTATTTATTCACTATCTAATTTTATTTGATTATATCTAAAAAAGAAACTATGGGAATCTTTAAGAAAGCTAATAACATATACATCACAGTCCGTGACACTTATACTATAAGCAGTGGTACTTCTTATGAAGAAGCTGAAGAAATAACAATCAGAGCTACTGACGAAATAAACTTAATAAGTGCCCAAAAAGTAATAATGCAAGGTTTAAATGGAGGTGTACAATATGGCACAGTTGATAAAGAAGAACCTAAAATTATTATGAGTTATTTTACTGACCTCAATGATAAAATTTTGGGAAATAGAGGAAAGATAGGAGAGGAAGTCTATTTAGTAATAGAAGGTGTAAATCTTGCAGGAAAAGAAGCCGATTTAGACCTAACTGATAATGAAATAGATTTTGAATATAATGGCGAACGCTTGGAAAATGATATACTCAAAGGATACGTTTTTCAAAACAATGAAATAGAGCATATCAAACTAAAAATAGTGGAACAAAAAAACAACTAAACTATGGCAGGTATAAGAATAACACTAAAAGAAACAGGACAACAATCTGTAGCCAGACTATGGGTTTACAATCCTAATGAACCTGATTTCCTTATCCATTTCAGAAGACCAGAAGACTATTATGGAGAATTTGGTTTTGATTGGATGCGTGATGATTATAGTACAATTTGTAATAATTATGAGGAGTTAAAAAAAGAATATTATGATTGTGAGAAAAATAAAAAAGTAGAATTATTAAAGGATAAAGAATATTTTGTTCCTTGGTTTAGTATGTTGCCTAAACAAAAAGATGTAAAACTGGCACTGAAGTTAGAAAATATAAAAAGAGAACTGAGTGAGAAGGATATTATTAAAATTCCTACTACTGAAAGTATTAGTTTTGAACCTAATGAAATAAAATTAAAGAATATTCAAAAAAAGGAAAAGGAAGGAAAAGAATTTTTAGTAACAGTTACTTGTTCAAAACCTTTAACTAAAGATATATGTATTCCCGTTCTTAATAAAGACAATAAGGAAGTTGGGAAACTTAATGTGGCTAAAAATGATGTTGAATATCATCTACCAGTTACAATTATTAATATAGAGGGTAATGGTATAGAGAGCAGACCTATTTCTGCTTCTGAAATAGAAAAGATTTTTAATGAAAAATCCTTTCAACAAGCATTTATAAAAACAAGTGTAAAAACGGATACTTTAAATAAAAGTATAGAAGAATTACTTTCGATAGGAGCTATAAGTTTCCTTGATGAAAGTAATAATAAGGAATTTAAAGAGATTTATAACCGTACAGAGAGAATTGTAGCTAATGAAAAAACCTTAGAGATTTTAGAGGGCATATATGCAAAACAAAATAGTAATGCCAATAAAGGGGTTAACCTTTTTGTTCTCAATATAGAAAGGCACCATTTTGTAGAATACATACCTAATAAACCTAAAACTTATGGAAGGTATGATATCTATGAAGAATTAGAAGTTAATAAAAATGGAAATAAGACCAAAGTATATAAATATATTTGTAAATATAAAACTGAATTAGATAGTAGTTATAAGGGCAAATATTTTATGTTAGAAGGAGGAAGAGGAGGACAGTCTAATGTCATTCCCACTAAAAAGAATTGTTGTATCCTTTACCAAGGTTATGATGAAAGAATGACCACAGTACACGAGATAGGACATTTATTAGGTTTGTCAGAAATCTATAAGCTTCTAATAAGTGAAGAAAGATATGATTTTCTTAAACGAAAACAAAACCTAACAGAAGAAGAAAAAGACTACATAAAAGATTATGAAGTAATGAGGAAATACAAATATTTTACTTTCAAACATGGATCTACTGATAATTTTATGGATGACTATATACGTTATAACCAAGTAGAAGTTCCTAAAAAATCTTTTTATCGTTGGCAATGGGGTGTTATGCAATATGAAATTAATAATTATATAGAAAAATGAAAAAATGTTTGCTTTTATATATTCTTTTAAGTGCCTTTTCTTTTGTATCAGCACAAGAGTATTTTCCTAAGCACTTCGGTTATGAACTTACAATACTTCCTTCAGAAGAAAAAGAAATTAAGTTAGAAAACGTCTCATTTGTTGCTATAAATGAAAGGTTTACACTTTTTGATTTCTATAAAAACAAAGTAGATTCTATACCTATGTCCTTTGAGGCAAAAATAATGCCTATAATTGAAAAAAACAATTTATTAAGAGTAGATAGATATGCGTATAGGAAAAGTAAAAAAGGAAATCCTTTGTATGAAGCTGAAAGTCGCATTTGGGTGGGTTATAATAATGATTATTTAAAAAAACACAAAAAAGAAATACCCTATTGGCTATCAATACATAGATATGGATTCGCAAATGCTTTTACAGCAATGGGTATTGTAGAGCAGCACAAAAACAAGTTTAAACTATGGGATAAAAAAGCTGCTGTAAAGGGATTAACTCCTATTGAAACAAAGGAAGAGGCTTTGTATTTTTTGTATTTAATGGAACAAGTATTTCCTGATGATAATTTTAATGAATTATGTGAAAAAAAAGGAATTTATAAAATATATACAGATACAATGACACCTACTATTATAAAAGAAGAAAAAGATTATTTTGTAACCAACCTTTTCTATTATGATGTAATTGACGGATCACTTTTTGAGATTGTATATCAGCTTTATAAAAACGGAAAATACAACATACTTAGTAAAAAACGTATTTATATAATTTTAGCAGAAGAATGGGAATGAAATATCTTATGGCAATATGCATTTTACTCTTGACTCATCTTGTATATTCACAAAAAGATACGATTACTATAAATCAAATTGCTTATGATTTTAGCAAAGCAGTTACTTAGCAGGTAATTTGGGATTATTCAACAAATGACAATATAATGGAAAAAGATAATAATGTTCCTAAAAAATCTTTTTATCGTTGGCAATGGGGGGGTTATGCAATACGAAATCAATAATTATATAGAAAAATGAAAAAACGTTTGCTTTTTTATATTCTTTTAAGTGCCTTTTCTTTTGTGCCAGCACAAGAGTATTTACCTTTACACTTAAATTATAAACCTACTGTCGTTTATACAAGAGAGAGAAAAGTTAAGATAGAGGATGTTTTATTTGTTGCTATAAATGAAAGGTTTACACTTTTTGATTTCTATAAAAACAAAGTAGATTCTATACCTATGTCCTTTGAGGCAAAAATAATGCCTATAATTGAAAAAAACAATTTATTAAGAGTAGATAGATATGCGTATAGGAAAAGTAAAAAAGGAAATGCCTTATTTGAAGTTAGAAGTCGTATTTGGGTAGGGTATGATGATGATTATTTGAAAAAACACAAAAAAGAAATACCTTATTGGTTATCAATACATAGAGATGGATTTGCAAATGCTTTTATAGCAATGGGTATTGTAGAGCAGCACAAAAACAAGTTTAAACTATGGGATAAAAAAGCTGCTGTAAAGGGATTAACTCCTATTGAAACAAAGGAAGAGGCTTTGTATTTTTTGTATTTAATGGAACAAGTATTTCCTGAATACAACTTTGATAAATTATGCAAAAAAGAAGAAAACTACCAAATATGTACTGATACGATCACTCCTACTATTGTAAAAGAAGAAAAAGATTATTTTGTAATAAATCTCTTTCATTATAATATAGTTGATGGGTCATTTTTTGAGATTGTATACCAGCTTTATAGAAACGGAAAATACAACATACTTAGTAAAAAACGTATTTATATAATTTTAGAAGAAGAATGGGAATGAGATATTTTATGGCAATATGCATTTTACTTTTCATCTTGTATATTCACAGAAAGATACGATTACTATAAATCAAATTGCATATTATTTTAGCAGTGCAGTTATTTAACAGGTAATTCGGGATTATTCAACAAATGACAATA
>NZ_KB291470.1:65248-89133 GCF_000318295.1 Capnocytophaga sp. oral taxon 326 str. F0382 | reverse complement strand
GAAAAAGATAATAATGTTCCTAAAAAATCTTTTTGGAAAAGGCAATGGTTAAAAATGCAAGAAGAAATAAAACTTTATCACAATGAAAAATAAAATATTTAATATACTTTTTCTCCTTTTTACTCTAAACCTTTTCTCTCAGGATTTTAAAGATGAGTACCTACGTGTTTCAGCAGAAGAACCTATAAGAAAAAATCAATATACTGTTAAATCAATACACCAAGATGTAAACTACATTTGGATTAAGAGATTTATGGGTAATAAAACAGAAGTGCTCACATTTGAAAAATGCCTTAGCGGATTAGATTTAGTAAAGGTAGAAAATTATAAAAATGAATTATTAGATGGTTTTTATCTCGAAACAGATAACCATTCCTTTGTAAGGAAAGGATATTATAAAAAAGGAAAAAGAAATGGGTATTGGCAAATAAAAGAAGAAGAAAAAGTGTCAAAAGGTCATTATAAAAATGATAAGAAAATAGGTCTGTGGGAAGAACGAGTATTTAGTAATGTAGCAAAAGGAAGATACAAACACGGTAAAAAACACGGACTTTGGACAATAGAAGATATAGATTTGAAAATCATCAATGAAAAAGGACAAGAAGAACGAGTTATTGATAAAGTCTATTACAAAAACGGTGTAGAAGTAAAGAAATAAAAAACTTTTATTATAATAGTACCCTAATTTACAATTATAAATTAGCAATATACCATTGCAACTCAGACAGGTCAGCCAAGTCTGCCTTGTCCTATAACTAACAATAATCCTAAAAAGTGTCTCATTTTCGTGAAAAATCGTGAAATTAGTGGGAGTTTAATATTTTACTGATTGTTAAATAATTACTTACGATGAACTCACGTTAAATATAGAAAAAGAATGGGAATGAAATATCTTATGGCAATATGCATTTTACTCTTGACTCATCTTGTATATTCACAAAAAGATACGATTACTATAAATCAATCTGATATAGAAATTGTAAAAAAACAAGTCTATAATCATCAAGATGTCCGAGGGGGTTATGATTTGATTAAGAAATATATTTCAAAACAGACGAACCAACCACTAAATGGTTTTTATAAGGTAATTGTAGAGAAGCATTGTTTTTATACACTGTATTTTCAGCAAGGTTCAAAATCTTTGAATGAAGCCGATAATTTCAATTTTATTAGATATTACAAAAATAATAAGCTATATAAATTAGACGTTTTTCTACCGCTCTCTTTTACAAGATTGTATTACTATTCTGTAGAGAATTTTGATTGTAATTTAAAAAAGATAGATGTAAAAAAGAAATATATATACGATGATTCTTTAGTCTCTTCCATAAAAATGAAGCAGAGTAAGAAGAAAGATAAAATTAAGTGGAAGTATAAAAAACAAAAGTTTATTTTCCTTTCTAATGAATTGTGTTTGTGATTTTTGCGTAGCTAATTATGAAAAGAATATTACTTAAATTAACACTCATTTTAGTCCTCACTTGTTCTTGCAATAGTTTAAAAAACAAATGGGAATTATACCACCTTGAGTTTGGAGAAAATATAAAATCTAATACCAACCAATATGGTTTTGTACTAAAGAAAGACTCAATGGAAAAGTTCTATGTTAAAATGATGAAAGGCAAGAAAAAGTATGTTTTATTGACCTTTCGCCCTAATGGAAAAACATTGCGTTTAGTGAAAATTGAAAATTACAAAAATAATAGATTAGATGGTTTTTACTCAAGTAATGATAACCCTATAGATTCAGCAGGAATTTATAAAAATGGTAGAAAGCACGGTTTTTGGTCGTATGGTAATGATATGGGGGAAGGTGAAGAAGGAAGATATAGAAATGGTCAAAAACACGGGATATGGAAAGAATATACCCCCTTTATTACAGCAAAAGGAAAATACAAACACGGTAAAAAACACGGACTCTGGACAATAGAAGATGTAGACTTGAAAATCATCAATGAAAAAGGAGAAGAAGAACGAGTTATTGATAAAGTCTATTACAAAAACGGTGTAGAAGTAAAGAAATAAAAAACTTTTATTATAATAGCACCCTAATTTAAAGTCAGTTCAATATAACAAAACACCATTATACCGATTGTATCATAATATATTCACAAAATAATTCACCGTTAGGTGAAAATTCGTGAGATAATAAAAAGAGTTTTATGTAATCTCAATTTCGTGAAAATTCGTGAAATTCGTGGGAGATTATTAAATATTTCTTACGTCAAACTCACGTTAAATTAGCAATATACCATTGCAACTCAGGCAGGTCAGCCAAGTCCGCCTTGTCCTATAACTAACAATAACCCTAAAAAACATCACAATCCGCGGGAAACTAAAAACATTAAAAACCAACAACTATGATGCGTAAGCGTGTTTTTCTATGTATTTTGATAAATTGGTGGGGGATGATGATACACGCACAATTGTTACCTCCTATCTATAACTATACCCCTTCTGAATACAAGGGGGAAAGCCAAAATTGGAAGATATGTCAAACTGATAACAAAAATATATATTTTGCTAACAACATAGGTCTCTTGGAGTTCAACGGAGTAGTGTGGCAGCATTACCCTTTGCCCAACGGAGCCATTGCACGTGCAGTAAGTGCCAAAGGCAACACCCTTTATACGGGAGGTTTTGCTGAGTTTGGCTATTGGCAACCTAACAAATTCAACGAACTGCAATACACCTCTTTAAGCCGCCAATTAAACCCCGCCGATATAGAAGACGAAGAAATATGGAAAATTATTTTTTCCGATCGCTGGGTATTGTTCCAATCGCTGCATAAAATCTTTATTTATGACACTCAACAACAGCGTTTTAAGATAATTAGCGCTACTCATCATCTACCTAAAATCTTCAAAGTAGGTGAACATATCTATTTCCAAAAGATGAAAGAAGGCTTGTTCAAACTCGTCAATGGTGAAGAAGTGTTAGTTACCAATCACCCTCTTTTTCGCGAACATATCCTCATCAACCTGCTTCCTCAAAAAGAACACTTTCTTTTCGTTACTCAAGACAAAGGAATTTACGAAGGTACGCCTACTCAAATTGAAGCGTGGAAAGTAAGCGCTTCTCAACTGATTAACACCCTCAACATATATAGTTGCGAACGACTAAGCGACGGATCATTGGTGTTGGGAACTATTGCTAAGGGCGTGTATAGAATTTCTGCTAAGGGCGAGCTCTTGGAGCATCTGCAACAAAAAGAAGGCTTGCAAAACAACACAGTACTCTCTATTTTTGAGGACAAAGAACACAATGTATGGCTGGGGTTAGACAATGGTATCAGTATGGTGAATTTCTTTTCACCTTTCCGTTTGTATAAAGATTATGAGGGGATACTCGGAGCAGTCTACACCTCCATTGTACACCAAGGAACCTTGTATTTGGGTACCAATCAAGGATTGTTTTACACCCCCTTCCCCTTGCAATCGAATAGTAAATTCAGTCTTGTTGAGGGAACTAACGGACAGGTTTGGCAACTGAAAGTAGTGGAAAATACACTGTTCTGCGGTCATAATTCGGGTACGTTTATTATAGGAAACCACCAAGCTGCCTCGATATGTAACCTATTGGGTACGTGGGATGTAAAACCTATAGCAGGGCACCCTAATTGGCTCTTACAAGGCAATTACGAAGGCTTGCATTTGCTCGAAAAGAAAGATGGGCGTTGGCAGTATCGCAATAAAATAGAGGGATTCAACGTGTCGAGTAGATTTTTTGAGTTTATCTCACCTACCGAACTATTGGTGAGCCACGAGTACAAAGGGGTCTTTCGCTTGCAACTGAATGATGATTTTACCAAAGTAACCCAAATACATAAAGAAACTTCTGCCCCAATAGGGCGCAAGTCGGCAATTGCTAAATTCCGTGATGAGATTTGGTATTTCACCGAAAAAGGCTTGTTTAAATATAACACTACAACCCATAAATTTGTACAAGATGAAGCCCTTACACAGCAGCTGTTCCACCAAGATAGTTACCTATCGGGCACCCTTGTGCAAAGTAAGGACGAGGGCTTGTGGGCGTTTACCCAGCACAATATCGTAAAGATAGCACAAGGCAAACTCGATAGTGCCCCTCAGCTGAAAAAAATGCCCCTCTCAGCATCGTTTCGCAAAGACCTCGTTGGCTATGAAAATCTTTATGAATACCGCGAAGGCGACTGCTTGTTGGGTACCAGCACGGGCTTTATGAGCTTTGTGTTCAACCAAGTAACCCATACCCCCTACGAGGTGCATATAAACCACATCAGCAGTAGTAGGGTAGAGGGGGCTTTGCGTGCCATCGCTATAGATACCAAGGAAATAACCTTCAATAACACCGAAAATAACTTCACTTTTAGTTATAGTGTACCGTCCTATTGCGGTATGTTCCCCTCAGTATACCAATACAAACTCGAAGGACTCTATGAGCACTGGAGCGATTGGAGTGAAGAGGCTACTGTGCGTTTTGAAAATCTGCCTGCTGGCGACTATACTTTTTTGGTAAGAGCCAAAGTAGGTGATGCTCTCTCACCTAATACCGCCTCTTTTCATTTCGTGATTCGCAAACCTTGGTATGCCACTAATGCGATGATAGTCTTTTACATTGCACTTCTATGCGGATTGCTCTTGGTGGTGCATCGCGTGTATAGAGTGCATTACAAGCGTCATAAGAAAAAAGTAGAGCAAGAAAAAGAAAAAGAACTCGCCCTGATGCAATTAGAGAACGACCGCACCGTGATGCAACTCCGCAATGATAAACTCCAAAGTGAAGTAGAGAGCAAAAACCGTGAACTTGCGGCAACTACTATGAGCATAGTGCGCAAAAACGAACTGCTGATGAGTATCAAAGAGGCTCTTTTGAGCAGTGGTAATGGCAAAGAAGTGCTACATATTGTAGACGATAATATCAACAGTGAAGGTGATTGGGAACATTTTCAAGAAATTTTCAACCAAACCGACCGTGATTTTCTCAATCGTCTCAAAGCCCTCCACCCCGATTTAACCCCCAACGACATCAAACTGTGCATTTACTTGCGATTGAACCTTTCCAGCAAAGAAATAGCTCCATTGCTAAATATCTCTACCCAAAGTATAGAAATCAAGCGTTATCGCCTCCGTAAAAAGATGCTTTTAGAGCGCAATCAAAACCTTACCGATTATATTTTAAAACTCTAAAAGTCATCGCAAACTTTACCAAAGATAGTTTTAACATTCTATCACCTATACATTACCTATACAACTCCGTTTTTTAACACTTTCTTTTACCTGTTTTTTACCTTTACACTCACTTTGTAAAATATTTATAAATATACTATAATACAATCAATTAAAAAATGAAACTTATCAATAATCAACTATACAAACCCCAAAAAATAGCCCTTGTATATTTTTTGTATAGGTAAAATCTTTTGCGTGTTGAAAAATTGCGTTTATCTTTGCGCTGTAATTAAAACATAAACCAAAAGAAAGGAAAAGCAATATATATGAAAACATTTTTCTTACCTATTCTACTGTTTTTATGTACAAGTTTGGCAATGGCTCAAACTTATCGCATAAAAGGAAATGTGAAAGACGCTACGGGTACCCCTATGATAGGTGTTTCAGTAGTGGTCAAAGGCACTACACACGGTGTCTCTACCGATTTTGACGGGAATTTTACCTTAGAAAATGTCAAAAAAGGTCAGTTGTTAGTTTTCTCTTATGTAGGCTACACTACCCAAGAGAAAATGATAGCCAATGGCAATCCGCTAAATATCATTTTGGAAGAGGATACACAAACCCTCGGTGAAGTGGTGCTTATTGGCTATGGTACTCAAAAGGTAAAGGACGTAACAGGTTCTGTATCGGTAGTGGATGCTAAAACTATCAACGACCTCAAACCGGTAGATGCTGCTACTGCCCTACAAGGTACTACCTCAGGGGTGAGCGTAAACAAGGCTTCGGGTTCACCTGGAGGGAAGATAAACATTCTCATTCGCGGAGTGAGTTCTAATGGTAGCAACGAACCTTTGGTAATTATCGATGGTTACGAAGGGGCACTCAACAGTATCAACCCTGAGGATATCGAGAGTCTTACGGTATTGAAAGATGCGCAAGCAGCTATCTATGGTATCAAAGGAGCCAATGGGGTAGTGCTCGTAACTACTAAGGGGGGACGTAAAAATACACCTTTGGAAGTGAAAATCAGTTCGTATGCAGGTATCCAGCAAACTACCAAAAAGTTGGATTATATGAACGCTACCGAGTATGCTGCCTTGCTCAACGAAAGTTATGCAGCCAACGGTCAGCCATTACCTTTTGCTAATTTAGCTTCTTTAGGTAAAGGTATTAATTGGCAAGATGAGGTCTTCAAAAATACGACAATTTCCGATGTAACTGCCAGCATCTCTGGCGGAGGAGAGAAATTCAGCTATTACTTTGGTGCTTCTCACCTCACTCAAGACGGTATTGTCGCTCCCGAAAAATCTAACTTCAAACGCAACAATGTGAAAGTGAGTTTGGGTGCCGATATTTCTTCAAAACTCAAGATGAACTTCACTGCTAATTATTACAACAACAAGCGCAAAACCATTGAGGAAAACGGTTTGGGAGCAGTGCTCTTCAACGCTTTGAACTTCTCACCTACCTATAAATTAGACGATGAGGATTTAACAGGTTTCTTGGGTAATGAGGTGATCAACCCTTTAGCACAGATTAAAAATACTTATAATCAGTACGATGGCAATGGTTTAGAAGGTAACTTTCAGTTGAGTTATAATCTTATTGAAGGTTTAGACCTCACTTCACGCATCGGTTTTAAAACCTATAACGATGAGAAAAAAGATTTTCAACCGCTGAGCTTCTTTGGTACGGGCAAAATCTTCAACCGTAGCCGTAGTACGGTAACTCAGGAAAAGAATGAAACACACGCTTATACGTGGGAAACTTTTGCTACTTATAACAAAACTTTCTGGAAAAACCATAACACTTCACTCACTGTGGGTACTAGTGCGCAACGCAACTGGGGCAGTGGACTCAGCGCTACAGGTTACGATGTGCCTAATAACTCTTGGGACTTTGCCGATATAGGTCTCACCACAGGTACGAACAACAGCAAAACTGATAACTCGTATACGAACGATTCGCGTCTTACCTCTTTTTTTGGTCGTTTGCAATACGATTATAAGAGCAAATACCTCCTGTCAGCAATGTTGCGCCGTGATGCTTCTTCAGACTTCCCGAAAGATAACCGTGCCGACTTGTTTTCATCAGTAACAGCAGGTTGGAAAGTATCCGACGAAAGTTTCCTAAAAGACAGCAAATGGATAGACTTCCTCAAATTGCGAGGAAGTTACGGTACGCTGGGTAACAATGCCGGTAAGAATCTCTATAAGGCAATTTTGAACGGGGAGGCTGTGTACGTGTTCAACGGACAGATAGTGCGCGGAAAAGCTGTAGGCAAATTGCCAAACCCAAGTGCCAAATGGGAAGTAGCCGAAAAGTTAGATGTCGGTTTTGACTTCAATACACTTGGCAACCGCTTGTCGTTAGTATTCGATTATTTTATAGAAAACCGCAACGATTTGCTCATCTCTAATTTCCCTGTCTCAGGGATTATAGGAACGGCTGCACCAGGGGCTTCAAACCCTACTGTGAATGCAGGGAATACCCAAAATAAAGGCTTTGAGGTGGCGTTAGGTTATAAAAGTGATGTAACCAAACCTTTTTCTTGGGGCTTTAACTACAATATTACTCGTTTAGACGGCAAAGTGGTATCAATCAATGGTGATGTGATTCCTGAGGGAGGAGCGTTCAGCGTCGGTCAGTTAGCGCCTGCACGTATGGAAGTAGGGCAACCTATTGGTTACTTCTACGGTTTGCAAGCCGATGGTATCTTCCAAAACCAAGCTGAGGTAGATGCACACCCTTCACAACTCGCCTTAGGAGCTTCTGCCAAACCTGGCGACATCAGGTATAAAGATGTGAATGGCGACGGAGTAATCGATTTTAAAGACCGCACTTATTTGGGTAAACCTACCGCCACTTACTATATGGGCTTGAACCTCAATGCGAAGTATAAAAACTTTGATTTCTCGACCTATATGTATGCCGAGCTCGATAAAGAGATGGTGCGCAACTACGAGCGTTCACAACCTAACGTAAACCGTCAGCGTTTGTATCTTGACCGTTGGCGTGGTGAGGGCACTAGCAATAGCACACCTCGTGTAACTACGGGAGCAACTACTAATAATCTGTTCTCAAGTTTCTTTGTAGAAGACGCCTCTTTCTTGCGCGTTCAGAACATACAGTTGGGCTATTCGATTCCTGCATCGGTATTGGAGAGTGTGAAGATGAAGAGCTTCCGCGTATATTTTTCAGTAAACAACGCCTTTACGTTCACTAAGTACAAAGGTTATGATCCTTCAGCGACCTCTGGCGATGCCATTGGTGGAGGTATTGATTACGGCTTCTATCCACAAGCCCGTCAGTTTATCTTAGGATTTAATACCTCATTCTAAAAAGTCGTTCCATCTAACAGCGAAGCCACCAATCTCATCAGCGTAAGCTGAAATTCGTGTAAATTCGTGCGATTCGTGGGCGAAAAAACTATCAGCATAAGCTGAAGTTTGTGGGCTGTTCTATAACATATAAAAACATAAACAAATGAAAACGATACACCACATACAAAAATGGACAGTAGGGCTAATGCTCCTCGCCTTTGCCCTTGCTTGTTCCGATGATTTTCTTGACAAAACCAAACAGTACGAGATAAACTCCGAAAGTTACTTCAATTCTAAAGAAGATTACCAAAATGCGCTGATTGCATCCTACAACTTGTTGCATTCTACGTATATAAATGTATTGATGGGCGAAATTGCCTCCGATAATACCCTTTGCGGAGGGGAAGGAGCATCGGATGTAATAGGCTTTCAGCAAATAGACCAGATGATTCATACTCCTGTCAATGCACAACTCAAAGACTTGTGGGACTGGATGTTTGCTGGTGTAAACCGCACGGCTTATATCTTGGAATTCCAAAACAAAACAGCCTTTGAGGGCAAAGAGGTGATCATTGCCGAAACACATTTCCTTCACGCTTATTACAATTTTGAACTCGTGAAATGGTTCGGAGCAATTCCTCTTAAAGAAAACAAACGCTTTGAACGTGGTGACGAACAAAAAATACCTCGTTCCCCTGTGAGTGAGGTATATGCTTCTATTGAAAAAGACCTTTTGGCAGCCATTCCTCACTTGCCTACAACACCACCCGACGGACAAGTAGGGCGTGCAACCAAAGGCGCCGCTCAAGCGCTACTCGGCAAGGTGTATTTATACCAAAACAAGTTTGCCGAAGCAGCTCAAGTATTAGAAACCGTGATACACAGCAATACCTATTCTCTTGTAACCGACTATGCGTCTATCTTTGAAAAAGAAGGTGAAAACGGGGCTGAATCAGTATTCGAGATACAATACACCGATGCTGAAGGTGCGAGCTTCGACTGTTTGCAATGTAGCAAAGGGAATGTAGCGGTAGGGTTTAACAGTATCCGCAACTACAACGGTCCTGTGTTCGATTCTGGCTATAGTTTCAATGTGCCTGTGCAAGAAGCTGTCGATGCTTTTGAAGCAGGCGACCTCCGCAAAGATGTTGCTATCTTGGATATCGTAGCGTGGGCAGCAGCGAACAACGCTACTTATGCCGAAGGTTACAAACATACAGGCTATTTCAATAGAAAATATATTGCTCGCAAAGGCGACCTCAATACTCCCGACCAAAACCTTACCAACCCTAATAACTATCGTGCCATTCGCTATGCCGATGTACTCTTAATGGCTGCCGAAGCGCTCAACCGTGGTAATATCAGCGATGAACGTGCTCGTGACTATCTCAACCAAGTGCGCAAACGTGCCTTTGGCGATGAAAATCATAATATTACGGTTTCGGGTACTGCCCTTACCGAAGCAATATGGAAAGAACGCCGTGTAGAGTTCTTAGGTGAAGGCTTGCGCTTTTTCGACTTAGTCCGCACGGGTAAAGGTACCGAAATACAAGGCTTTACTGCCAATAAAAACGAAGTCTTCCCCATACCCCACGAAGAAATTCGTTACGCCAACGGCAATTGGCAACAAAACCAAGGATATTAATGACGAACCTCTTACCTCTTATCTAAATTAAAATGAAAGCACTCAAAAACCTCATAGCACTACTGCTCCTCATTGGAATGGTAGCTTGCGAAAAAGATAAGGACGATCTCAGTTTCGTCCAAAATGCCACAGCTCCTACCGATGTCTCAGCTAAATTTCAGGTGAGCACTGATAACTCAGGAGCTGTAACCATCACACCAATAGCTACGGGAGTAACCTCCTATAAGGTCTACTTTGGCGATAGCACTGCAACTCCCACTACAGTGAAAGCAGGTGGTTCGGTAACACACACTTATGCTGAAGGTAGTTACCAAGTGAAAATAGTAGCTGTGAACATCGCAGGCAAGGAAGCCGAAGCGACTTTGCCTTTAGAGGTGTCGTTCCGCGCCCCTGAGAATGTAGAAGTAATCGTAGCCAACGATCAAGCGGTTTCTAAGAAAGTGAATGTAACGGCTAAAGCTAACTTTGCGATTACTTACGATGTGTATTTCGGTGAAAGCGCTGATGAAAAACCGGTATCTGGTAATATAGGTGAAGTTGTTTCACATATTTATAAACAAACAGGTACTTACACCCTTACGATAGAGGTGAAAGGTGCTGGCAAACAAACTACCAAAGTACAAAAAACGGTACGAGTAATTGCTTTGCAACAGCCTACTACTGCGGCTCCTCAACCTCCAATTCGCAAAGCACAAGAGGTTGTTTCGCTTTTCAGCGGACGATATACCAATGTGGCAGGTACCGATTTCAATCCTAATTGGGGGCAAGCCACTGCCTACAACCTCTTTAAGTTGGGTACTGATGAAATCTTGCAATACGCTCACCTCAATTATCAAGGTATCCAATTTGCCCGAGAAATCGACCTATCGGCGATGGAGTTCTTGCATTTAGACGTTTGGACTGCCGATGCTACAGCTTTAGATATCTATTTGATTAGCAAAAGCACAGGCGCTGATGGTGAGAAGTTTATCAAAAAGACCCTCACTGCCGATAAGTGGACAAGCATCGATATTCCGCTAAGCGACTACACCAAACAAGGATTTGTAATCACCGATGTACACCAAATCAAATTAGTAGGACAAGGTACAGTATTTATTGATAACTTATATTTCTACAAAAAATCGAATACTGTGATAATCGAAAACTTTGAAGGTACAGCTCCCGAATTTACTACCTTTGGCAATATGGCAAATGTAGAAGTAGTAGCCAACCCTAAAAAAGTGGGTAATACTACAGCCAAAGTAGTAAAAATGGTGCGCACCAAAGGTTGTGAAACGTGGGCAGGCGCGTTCTTCACTTCCGAAAGTTTGGATATGAAAAGTCACAAGGTATTGAAGCTAAAAGCCTTGTCACCTAAAACAGGTATTGTTGTAAAAGTGAAATTAGAGGGAGCTACTAGCAATGAAGCAAAAGAAGTAGATGCTCGCATCACCAAAAAGAACACTTGGGAAGAACTTTCTTTTGACTTTACAGGCATTGATACCAGCGCAAAATATACTAAAGTAGTTGTTTTCTTCGACTTTGGTGAAAAAGGCGATGATACCACTTATTACTACGATGAAATACCACTTAAATAACATCAGATCGATATAACAGAATATTGGTATACCGAGCTTTGTAACATAATATATTCACAAAATAATTCCCGTCAGGTGAAAATTCGTGAGATAATAAAAAATTGTTAAATAATTACTTACGCCGAACTCTCGTTAACTAAATTGAATAGAAATGAAAACCTTAAATCTTTTAACCCTATTAGTTGCTTTTGTCTTTATAAGTTGTAAAGATAAGCACGAGTTTGGAGACCTTACACCTCCTTCTAATGTAAATGCCTCGTTCAGTATTGTGGGGGCTGATAACACTCATCCTCACGGCGACGGCACGGGCTTGGTGAACTTTGTAGTAACCGCCCAAAACGCCATTTCTTACCGTGTCGATTTCGGCGATGGCAAGACCGAAATGGCTCCCTTTGGTAAAATCCAACACCGCTATACCAAAGTAGGTACCAACAAATTCACAGCGGTAGTAAGTGCTGTAGGTGCAGGAGGCTCTATGAGTTCTGTGTCTTTAGAATTGGAAGTATATAGTTCCTTCTCCGATGCTGAAGCTGAAAATATGCTTGCTGGTAAGAATGTAGGCGATACTAAAACTTGGTATTGGGCTGCCAATGTAGCGGGATATGCAGGCTTAGGCCCTCAAGAAAGTGGCGATAATGGCGAATATGGCTACCCCGCTTGGTGGCAAGCAACACCATTTGACCCTACTCGTACTTGTATGTTCGAAAATTCCTTTATCTTCACCCGTACAGCTAATGGTATTACCTATAAACAAACTGCCAACCACGTGTTCATACCAGGAGCTTATGCTGAGGTGTTAGGTGTAGCTAAAGACCAATGTCACGGCACCGATGTAGTACCTACGATTACAGGTGAGAAACAAGTGTCCTTCGTGCCTTCTACTTCTAAAGCCGCTACCCAAGGTAAGTACGACAACAAAGCCTATCGCGGTACAGCTATCGAGCTCTCCAATGGTGGTATGCTCGGTTGGTGGGTAGGAGCAAGCACTTATGATATCATCAGCCTTACCGATACACAACTTGTCGTACGTGTAATGCAACCTAATAGTCAGTTTGCTTGGTATCACATTTTTACCACTATCAAACCTTCCGAAAATAGCTTTACGAACCTTGTGTGGTACGACGAGTTTAACAAAGCGGGCACCCCCGATGCGACCAAATGGACGTATGATTTGGGCAAAGGTAGCAATGGTTGGGGTAATAACGAGTTGCAAACATACACCAAAGACCCCGAAAATGTGAAAGTTGAAAACGGTGTGCTCAAAATTACTGCCAAAGCCGATGGCAGTGGAGGGTATACTTCTGCACGACTCAAAACTGCAGGTTTGTACGGCTTCAAATACGGCAAAGTGGAAATCAAAGCCAAATTACCTGCTGCCAAAGGTACCTGGCCTGCAATGTGGTTCTTGGGCAATAACTTCGCTACCGACGGCTGGCCTAAATGTGGCGAAATAGATATGCTCGAACAAAAAGGTAATAAAAAGACCCATATTCTCGGCGCTTGCCATTGGTACGACACCGATAACAACCGTCAGGGTGATTACGACAAAGAAACTGAATTTGCAAACACTTCTGCAGATTTTCATATTTATACGATGACGTGGACAGAAAAAAAGATTATCTTTGCAGTCGATAACAAGAACTATTTCGAAATGGACAACAACGCTAAATTGCCATTCAATCAAAAATTCTTCCTCATCCTAAACGTCGCAATGGGAGGAACATTGGGAGGTCAAGTAGCTAATAATTTCACCGAAGATAGCCTTGAAATTGATTATGTGAGAATTTATCAGTAAATACTATCGCAAACTTTGCCAAAGTTAATAGTTGTGATAATCAATCACTCTTGCAGTATGTTGTGTAGGGGCGTATTGTATACGCCCACGTGATATATCATTTTTGTGTAAATTCGTGAGACTCGTTTTATAGCGAACTCACCTTAAAATAAGTTTTATGAAGAAATTAATCTGTGCTGTTACTGTCTTATTTGCTGTAGTAGCTTGTAACAATTCGTCAAAAACCGACGATAAAACCCCTGTAAAATGGGAGTCCTTCAGTGGCGATAAAAACATCGAACGCAAGGTAGATTCTTTGTTAGCACTGATGACCTTAGAGGAAAAAATCGGACAACTTACTCAGTTTGCCGCCAATTGGGATGTTACAGGCCCCGTAATGTCCGATGACTTTCAGCCTTATCTCGAAAAAGGTCTCGTAGGTAGTGTGTTCAATGCTGTTACCGTGCCTGGAGTGCGCAAATTGCAGGATATAGCTGTCAAGAAAACTCGCTTGGGTATCCCTATTCTCTTTGGTTACGACGTGATTCACGGTTATAAAACCATATTCCCTATGTCGCTTGCCGAAGCCTGCTCTTGGGATTTAGACCTAATGCGCCAAACCGCTGCTATTGCTGCCGAAGAAGCTGCTGCCGATGGCATCAAATGGACGTTCGCCCCTATGGTCGACCTCGCTCGCGACCCACGCTGGGGGCGTGTGATGGAAGGCGCTGGTGAAGACCCCTTCTTGGGAAGTGAAATCGCCAAAGCTCGCGTACAAGGTTTTCAAGGAGGAACCGACTGGCATTCGCTTAGCAAAACCAATACTGTCTTAGCGTGTGTAAAACACTTTGCTGCCTATGGTGCTGCCGAAGCAGGACGCGACTACAATACTGCCGAGCTCTCTCAGCACACCCTTTGGAATGCCTATCTACCACCTTATAAAGCAGCAATTGATGCAGGAGTGGGCACCGTAATGGCTTCCTTCAACGAGGTAAACGGTATCCCTGCAACTGCCAATCACTACCTAATGACCGATATCCTTCGCAAGCAATGGGGCTTTAAAGGCTTTGTAGTAACCGATTATACCGGTATCAACGAACTGGTTCCTCACGGTGTTGCGGTTGATAATAAGCACGCTGCCGAGTTAGCAATCAATGCTGGTATTGATATGGATATGACAGGCGCTAACTTTATCAAGCACCTCAAAAAATCAGTCGAAGAGGGTAAGGTAAAAGAAGAGACTATCAACACCGCTGTACGCCGTATCTTGGAAATGAAATTCGTATTGGGCTTGTTTGACGACCCTTACAAGTTCCTCGATGAGAATCGCGCCAAAACAACCCTTATGAAACCGGAGTTCTTGCAAGTAGCCCGCACTGCGGTTGCTAAATCAGTGGTATTGCTCAAAAACAACGCCGAGGTATTGCCTATCACTCCCGATATGCCGAAAAAGGTAGCCCTTATAGGCCCTATGGTAAAAGATTCTATTAACCAAAATGGCGAATGGCAAGGTCGCGGCGACCGTGAACTCAGCGCTTCTCTTTTCAAAGGATTACAAGAAGTGTATAAAGATAGTAAGGTGCAGTTTAGCTATGCCAAAGGTTGTACACTTACCACCACTACTTCTGCCGATATAGCCAAAGCAGTAGCTACAGCACGCGCTGCCGATGTAGCAGTGGTAGCCTTAGGTGAAGATTATAACTGGTCTGGTGAATCTGCTTGCCTCACCGATATACGTTTGCGTGCTCCTCAACGCGAATTGCTCCGCGCCCTCAAACAAACAGGCAAACCTATAGTGTTATTAGTGTATAGCGGTCGTCCGCTCGACCTCAGTGAAGAAAGTGAATTAGCCGATGCTATTTTGCAAGTGTGGTTCCCTGGTACCCAGTCAGGTTATGGTATCGCCGATGTATTATCAGGTAAGTACAACCCTTCAGGGCGTTTGGTGATGAGTTTCCCTCGTAATGTTGGGCAAGTGCCTATCTATTACAATCACAAGAATACTGGTCGCCCCGTTGATCCTAATAACCCAACAGTTGATTACCGTTCTAAATATGAGGATGCGCCTGTCACACCACTCTATCCTTTTGGTTACGGATTGAGCTACACCACCTTTAATATTAGTAATGTACAGCTCAGCAGTGCCACCCTCAGCAAAGGAGGTAAGATCACTGTTACAGCCCAAGTAGCCAATACCGGCAAGCGCGATGGTGAAATAGTAGTACAGTTATATATTCGCGATTTGGTAGGTAGTGTAACCCGTCCGGTGAAAGAGCTCAAAGGCTTCCAAAAAGTGGCTCTCAAGGCAGGCGAAAGCAAACAAGTGCAGTTTGAAATCACCGAAGACCTCTTAGCCTTCTATAACGCCGATTTGAAAAAAGTAACCGAACCCGGCGCTTTCAAACTCTGGGTAGCCCAACACTCCGCCGATAACAGCAACGAAAAAGATTTTGAACTAAAGTAGATTTTTTTTCTTTCATTATTGCTAAACTTTGCCAAAGGTTTTAATAGCTTATCCTGCTACACCTTTGGCAAAGTCTTTTTATAAACTGACTATTCAGCTCACAACCTATCCCTAAAATAAAGAGAAATATGAGAAGTAAAGTAATATTTTTCAGCTCCCTTATAATAATTCTTATAGCACTATATATCTATAGTTTTATAGAAGATATAAAATCTTATGATAGTTTTAGCTTTTTGTTAGCTAAAGGTTTTTTAAAAACAATCCCACTGGCGCTAATTATCGCAAAATGGCTAAAAGAATTCAAAGAAAATAATTGAGTTTTTTCCGATCCTTTCCAAGAGTACTCAGTGCTCCCACAACTCCCACTGCTCCCACAACTCCCACCATCTTTTTCCGGCTTGTCCCCCTTCGGGGGTTCGGGGGCTCTCCCACCATTCCCACAACTCCCACAACTCCCACCGCTCCCACCACTCTCACCCCCTCCCATCGCTCCCACAACTCCCACTGCTTACACCATCTTTTTCCGGCTTGTCCCCCTTCGGGATTGTCGGCAATTGCCGAGTAAGTGAGTCAGCGCCTCTCCTAGATTCTCATCCCACACCTCCCATATAGCCCATCTGATTATCAATATCTTAAAAAATATTTTACCAAAAATCATAAAAAAATCTCTCAAAAATTTTGGAGGTTTCAAAATTTGTTATACTTTTGCGCTCTGTAAGACAAAAACGCCGGCATAGCTCAGTTGGCCAGAGCACGTGATTTGTAATCTCGGGGTCGTGGGTTCGAATCCCTCTGCCGGCTCAAAATAAGTACATATTTTAATAGTTTAAAATTTTTTACTCGGGGAGATACTCAAGCGGCCAACGAGGGCAGACTGTAAATCTGCTGGTTTTACCTTCACAGGTTCGAATCCTGTTCTCCCCACTGTCATATTTTTATTTTTTGCGGGAGTAGCTCAGTTGGTAGAGCGTCAGCCTTCCAAGCTGAATGTCGCGAGTTCGAACCTCGTCTCCCGCTCTTTTTGTGTATGCTGATGTAGCTCAGGGGTAGAGCACTTCCTTGGTAAGGAAGAGGTCACGAGTTCAAATCTCGTCATCAGCTCATATTATCTTTTGTACACACATCAAACACTCATTTATATAACTAAGATTTAAAATTTATTTAAAATGGCAAAAGAAACATTTGATCGTTCCAAACCCCACTTGAATATTGGTACAATTGGACACGTAGACCACGGTAAAACTACTTTGACAGCCGCTATTACTAAAGTATTAGCTGACGCTGGTCTTTCAGAAGTTCGTAGCTTCGATTCAATCGATAACGCTCCAGAAGAAAAAGAACGCGGTATTACCATTAATACCTCTCACGTAGAATATCAAACAGCTACTCGTCACTACGCACACGTTGACTGTCCTGGCCACGCCGACTACGTGAAAAATATGATTACCGGTGCTGCCCAAATGGACGGCGCTATCCTCGTAGTTGCCGCTACCGACGGACCTATGCCGCAAACTCGTGAGCACATCCTTCTCGGTCGCCAAGTAGGTATTCCTCGTATCGTTGTGTTTATGAACAAAGTTGATATGGTTGATGACCCTGAATTATTGGAACTCGTAGAACTCGAAATGCGTGAACTTTTGAGCTCTTACCAATACGACGGTGATAACACTCCTATCATCCAAGGCTCTGCTCTTGGTGCTCTTAACGGTGAGAAAAAATGGGTTGACACTGTACTCGCCCTTATGGACGCTGTTGATAAATGGATCGAACTTCCAACTCGTGACGTAGATAAACCATTCTTGATGCCTATCGAAGACGTCTTCACTATTACTGGTCGTGGTACCGTTGCTACTGGTCGTATCGAAACTGGTGTAGCTAAAACAGGTGAAGCTGTTGAAATCATCGGTATGGGCGCTGATAAATTAACCTCTACTATTACTGGGGTTGAAATGTTCCGCAAAATCCTCGACCGTGGTGAAGCTGGTGACAACGTTGGTTTGTTGCTCCGTGGTATCGACAAAAAAGACATCAAACGTGGTATGGTAATCTGCAAACCAGGTTCTGTAACTCCACACGCTAAATTCAAAGCTGAGGTGTATATCCTTTCTAAAGAAGAAGGCGGTCGTCACACTCCATTCCACAACAACTACCGTCCTCAATTCTACGTACGTACTACCGACGTAACCGGTACTATCCACTTGCAACCAGGCGTTGATATGGTTATGCCTGGTGATAACGTAACTATCGAAGTAGAATTGTTGCAACCTATCGCTCTTAACGTAGGTCTCCGTTTCGCTATCCGCGAAGGTGGTCGTACAGTAGGTGCTGGTCAAGTAACTGAAATCCTTGACTAATTTCTAACTTAGAATTTAAGTTATAACAATCATACAAAAAAGTTTTGGGTTCTAAAAGCTCAAAACTTTTTTAAAATACGGGTGTAGTTCAAGGGTAGAATAGCGGTCTCCAAAACCGTTGATGGGGGTTCGAATCCCTCCACCCGTGCTGTAAAAATCTAAATAAACTTTGTCAAAGTTCCAAAACTCTGACAAAGTTTTTCCTTTTTCACCGCTCCCACCCCTCTCACCATCTTTTTCCAGCTTGTCCCCTTTCGGGGGTTCGGGGGCTATCTCCCACCGCACCCTCTATCTGCCCGTGCAGTTCGCACTAAAAACCGCTAAATGTTTTGATAATAAATAAAAAAGTTATATCTTTGCCTTTCAAATAAAGAATCATTAGCTCAGATTTCACATTAGAACATAGGTTAGCTGTTTTGTATCATAATCCGTGAAATCCAATAGAGATAGCTGTCAATGCCCATACAAAACTTTTGTAACGAAGATAGGTCGCTTCACTTTGCTAAAGTTGATTACTTTAATAAAATCAGTAGCTTTTTAGGTATGCCGTAGGGGCGATTTGCAAATCGCCCTCTAAAAAATAAGCTATTTAAATTATTTGACTATAAAACAGAAATAAAGAATAGAAATAAGAGTGTAATAAATTCTTACCTCTTACCTCTTAACTAAAAACAAATGAATATTCAAAAAAAAAATGTATTAGAAGCGCTTCGCAAAATTACCGCTCCTGGTGAAGGAAAAAATATGGTCGATAGTGGCGCTGTACAAAATATAGTAGTATTTGGCGATGAAGTAGTAGTAGATGTAGTAATCAATAACCCAAGTCTACAAGCTAAAAAACGCACTGAAGTAGAAGTGATGAAAGCCATTCACGGCGAAGTACACGAGAAAGCCAAAGTAGTAGTGAACGTGAAAGTCATCGCCCCCGAAGTGCCCGAAATCAAAGGAAAACCTATACCAGGCATCCAAAATATTATCGCTGTTGCCTCAGGCAAAGGTGGGGTAGGGAAGAGCACCGTAACTGCCAACTTAGCTGCCGCTCTCGCCAAAATGGGCTTCAAAGTAGGCCTCCTCGATGCCGATGTCTATGGACCCTCTATCCCTATGATGTTCGATGTAGCAGATAACCGACCTCAATCGGTGGCTATCAATAGCAAATCTTTCATTCAACCCATAGAAAACTACGGTGTAAAAATCCTCTCTATTGGGTTCTTTACCAATGCCAATCAGGCAGTAATATGGCGAGGCCCTATGGCGTCCAAAGCGCTTAACCAACTCATTTTTGAATCCTATTGGGGAGAACTCGATTTTCTCCTCATCGACCTTCCTCCAGGAACAGGCGATATTCACTTGAGTATTATGCAAGCATTGCCTATTACGGGTGTCGTAGTAGTGAGCACCCCCCAAAAAATAGCCCTCGCCGATGCCCGCCGTGGAGTAGCGATGTTCAAACAAGAAAATATCAATGTACCTGTATTGGGGATTGTAGAAAATATGGCATATTTCACCCCAGAAGAATTGCCTAACAACAAGTATTACATCTTTGGCAAAGAAGGCGCTAAAAACCTCGCTGCCGATTTGAACGTGCCTTTCTTAGGCGAAATTCCCTTAGTACAAGGCATACGCGAAGCAAGCGACGAAGGCCGACCCACAGTGCTACAAGATGGTACTCCTCAAGCAAATGCCTTTCGTACTTTAGCTCAAGAGGTCGTGAAAAGTGTCGTAGAACGCAACGAAACACTACCTCCTTCCGAAGCTATCAGAATCACCAATACCGCAGGATGCAGCAGTAATTAACAATAAAAACAATAATTAATAATTAAACAGACAATAATAAGCAACAACATACTTGTTACCTGTTACTTGTTACCAATTACCTGATAAAAATGGAAGAACTTAAACAAGAAGTGATAAAAGCTTTAGATAAAATACGCCCCTATTTGCAAAACGACGGCGGCGATATTACTCTCGTTGATATCGAAGACGGAAAAATCGTAAAAGTACGCTTAGAAGGTACTTGCACCAACTGCTCCGTCAATCAAATCACCCTTAAAAGCGGTGTCGAAATGACTATCAAAGAGTATGTACCTCAAATCGAAAAAGTAATCAGTGTAGAATAAAACCTTAGTACTATGGCAACGAATAAAGAATCGCGTAAAGAATATTGGAAACGCAAGTGGCTTAGCAAATACCGTTTGATAGTAATGGACGATAGTACCTACGAGGAAAAAACTTCCTTCCGATTGAGCCGTCTCAATATCTTCGTCTTTGGTTCTCTCTTTGCCTTTGTACTCATTGTGCTCACTACAATACTGATTATCTATTCCCCTCTGCGCCAGTATATCTTAGGCTATACTGCCGTCGAAAACAAACGCGAAACTCTCGGACTGCTCTTCAAAGTAGATTCCTTAGAGCAAAAAATCCAAGATAACGACAAGTATTTAGCCTCTATCAAAAAAGTACTCGTCGGTGACCTGAAACCTCAACACGATAAGGATACCGCCAGCTTCAACATCTCCGACCCTAAATACGACCCCAAAGCTTATAGGGTAACCCCTAATAAACAGGATTCTATCCTCCGTCAAGAAGTAGAACAACAAGAGCAAGAACAGGAAATAGAACCTACAAACCCTTAAAAACAGAATTAATGACAAAATTAAGTGTAAATATCAACAAAATAGCTACCCTGCGCAATGCACGCGGTGGCAATATGCCCGATTTATTACAAGTAGCCAAAGATGTGCAACGCTTTGGCGCTGAAGGAGTAACTATCCACCCCCGCCCCGATGAACGCCACATCCGCTATCAAGATGCCTTCGATTTGCTAAAAGTAATAACTACCGAATACAATATCGAAGGAAATCCCATCCCTAAATTCATCGACTTGGTCTTGCAAGTCAAACCTACCCAAGTAACCCTCGTCCCCGATGCCGAAGACGCAATCACCTCTAATGCCGGATGGGATACCATTAAACACAAAGATTTTTTAACCGAAGTAGTAACTGAGTTCAAACGCAACGGTATTCGTACCTCACTATTCGTAGACCCTGTCGAGGCAATGGTAACTGCCGCTGCCGCTACCGGCACCGACCGTGTAGAACTCTATACCGAAGGCTATGCAAGTGCCTATGCACACGGTAACAAAGCTGCTGTTGAACCCTATGTAAAAGCTGCCTTAGAAGCTCAAAAAGTAGGCTTAGGACTCAATGCAGGTCATGACTTGAGTTTGGACAACGTAAAATATTTTAGAGAGCAAATACCTAACCTCTTAGAAGTCTCTATAGGTCACGCACTTATTTGCGAAGCTCTTTATTTAGGTTTAGAAAATGTAATCCAGCTGTACCTTGGAAAATTAGCTAATTAGCAAATTTTCATAGAGCTCGCACTAAATTAAGAAACTAATACATTAACATATCAACAAAATGAAAACACATCTTACCTTAGGGGAGTTCATCATCCAAAATCAGAAGGACTTCCAACATTCAACTGGCGAACTCTCACGTTTGCTGAGTGCTATTAAATTAGCCTCTAAGTTAGTAAACCGCGAAGTAAACAAAGCGGGACTCGTTGAGGATATTTTAGGTGATATGGGCAAAGAAAATATCCAAGGCGAAGTGCAGAAAAAGTTAGACGTTTTCGCTAACGACCTCTTTATCCGTGCCCTTACCCAGCGCGATGTAGTATGTGGCATTGCTTCCGAAGAAAACGAATTTTTTATTCCCATTGCCTCTTCCGAGAACAGCCCTAACAGCAAGTACGTTGTGCTCATCGACCCTCTCGATGGCTCTAGCAACGCCGATGTAAATGTAACTGTCGGTACAATCTTCTCTATTCATAGACGCGTAACTCCAGTAGGGACTCCCGTACAATTAGAAGACTTTTTGCAAGAGGGTAACAAGCAAGTAGCAGCAGGTTATGTGGTCTACGGACTCTCTACAATGCTTGTTTATACTACCGGTCACGGGGTAAATGGCTTCACCCTCGACCCCTCTATCGGTACTTACTACCTCTCTCACCCTAATATGCAGTATCCTAAAGATGGCACAATCTACTCCATCAACGAAGGGAATTACGTGCATTTTCCACAAGGAGTAAAGGACTATATCAAGTATTGCCAAGCCTTAGAAGGCGATCGCCCTTATACTTCGCGTTATATAGGCTCCTTAGTCTCCGATTTTCACCGCAATATGCTCAAAGGTGGTATTTATATCTACCCTTCTGGAACACGTACGCCACGTGGTAAATTGCGCTTGCTCTACGAATGTAACCCTATGGCATTCCTCACCGAACAAGCTGGTGGTAAAGCCTCCGATGGCTATACGCGCATTATGGATATCCGTCCTAAAGAACTTCACCAAAGAGTACCTTTCTTCTGCGGATCAGAAAATATGGTGAAAAAGGTAGAAGAATTTATGGCAAAATATCCTAATGACAAACTTGATTATTAGTTAGTTATAAAAAAGATGGTAAAAAACTTGCAAAATATTCACAAAATATTTTGCAAGTTTCAAAAATAGTACTACTTTTGCAGCCGTAATGATAAAACAACGGGTACCTTAGCTCAGTTGGTAGAGCAAAGGACTGAAAATCCTTGTGTCCCTGGTTCGATTCCTGGAGGTACCACGAGATCTTCTTCATAGAGGAAATTTTTCATATTTTTAAGGATTAGGAATTGCAAAAGCCTCAGCATTCGCTGAGGCTTTTGTTATTTAGTACTTTGTCAAAGTCCTTAATTGCCCGTGCGGCTCGTACCTTTGATAAAGTATAAGTATGTTTGTTATTAGAAAATTCTGTACCCTACCGAAATACTGAATACTTGATTAGAAGTGCTTTCTGAGCGGCTGGGTAGTATATCGGTGAAACCTATACCGTATTGAATACCCGCTGTAAAACGCTTGATTTCTACGCCTGTAGCTAAGTTAAACCCTATATCAAACGGACGTAAATCATCTGAGGTACTGTTACCAATAATTAATGAATGACTGTTTCTCACAGTGTAGTCTATTACTTTTTTCTTCTTGTAGTGCGTCCACTCTTCACGTGAATTACCCCACAGAGCAGCTGCTACATAAGGTCCTGCTTTCCACAATAAGTTTACTTTTCGCAACTTTAAGCGATAGCCCGCATAAAAAGGCATCTCTAAATAACCATAACTGTAATGTCTTTCACTTAGGAATCTCTCTTTCTCTTCTTTGTATTTATACTTGTAAGAATGTCCTTTGGTGGTGAGCAATAACCCCGATTCAAGATAGAATCCTGTAGGAAAATTTACACTTGCCAAAGCTCCCGTGTGAAATCCTGGAGTGATTGACCTTTTACTGTCGTAAGTATCTGAATAATAAACTCCTGCAATGTTCAAACCTGCCTTTACTTCTAATCCCATTTTCACTTGTGCGCACAGAGGACTCATAATTCCCAAAAGCAGGGCTACCGCCAAAAATAATTTTGTTTTTCTCATTGTATAATGTTTTTAAAAATTTACTAATTTTAAAACTACAAAGCTACAAAAATAATTGTAAACCACAAAATTAAAAGTCTCAAATCGTATTTCCGCCTCTACAGGCGCTGTCCCAAAAGTCTAAAAATCGCTTTTGCATC
>NZ_KB291470.1:0-65228 GCF_000318295.1 Capnocytophaga sp. oral taxon 326 str. F0382 | reverse complement strand
TATATTATGTAGGGGCGTTTTGCAAACGCCCTCACAGATAAAACGTTTTGCAAACGCCCTTGCAGATAAAACGCTTTGCAAATGCCCTCACAAATAAAACTTTTCCAGATAACCTCTTTAAAGAATTCTTCCACCTATCGAAAAAGCAAAACACTGCTGCTTCATATAGTTTTCATTAGGGTTGGGTAATATATCGATGAAACCTACTGAGTATTGGAAACCAATAGTAAAGCGCTTGATTTCTAAACCTGTAGCAAAGTTGAAACCCGCGTCAAAAGGCTTGAGTCCATCGTTGCTGCCATTGCCAATGCTCAATGAGTATTTACTTTTGTTGATGTGCAAAAACCTACTATCCTTATACACCGATTGTTCTTCGCGTACATTGGCAGCCAAAGCCGTCGCAATATATGGTCCTGCTTTCCACACAAAAGTAATATGTCGCGCTCTAAGGCGAAAACCTACATAGACCGGAATTTCCAAATAGTGATGATTAAAAACTTGTTTGCGCATATAGTTACCATCAGATTTGTAATAGCCTCCACCATAACTGTACTCGTGTTTAAAATTTTTGGAGGCATATACCAATCCCGATTCTATCGCAATACCATTGTCAAACTGAGCGCTCAACAATCCGCCTATTTGCAATCCCGAAGCGCTTTCCATTACCCACTCAGGCGATGAAACGCTGTAAAGACCGCCCGCGGTAATCCCTGCTTTGGCTTCTACACCCCATTTTATCTGTGCTTGTGCAACGACTCCCCAGAGGAATGCCATTGCTAATAATTTCATTTGGTTCATAAATTTAGCTATTAATAAGGACAAAGGTAATAAATAATTGCCAAATCGGCAAATCTATAAATTTGCTAATTAGCTAATTATCCTTATCTTTGCCCCAACATATTAATTTTCCTTTTATGAAAAGACGTTTTTTCACGCTATTAACAACCCTAACCACTATATTTGCTACCGCTCAAGAGGCTGATACTTTGGCAATAGAAAAGCCAACTCCTCCTCCCGCTCTTCCAGCTTTCGCCAAAAAACTAAACATCGATTTGTTTTTCAGAGGGGGAGGCGTGAGTGATAACTATAACGATGCCTCTAAAAACAGCACTCATTTTGTGATTGACAATGCGCGCATCAATCTGCAAGGTGATTTCAATGACGATCTCTTCTACCGCGTGCGATTCCGTCCTAATCGTCCCTTTACCGAAACTTCTCAGGACGGTGGTACTACTGCCTTAGACTATGCTTTTATCACCTATCGTTTTGGCGCAACGCGTCAGTGGGATGTAACGGTGGGCAAACAACTCGCTGTGTTTGGGGCTTTTGAAAAAGAAATCAACCCTATCTACGAATATATTTTCACCGATTACCTAAATGGGGTCTACAACAATGTCTTCCTTTCAGGACTCGCTTTGGGCTATAAACTCAACGACCGCCAGAAAGTAGGCGTACAGTTGCACAACACGGTGAATGCTAAATTCGCTACTCATTTAAAAAATAACGGCTTTGTAGCGGGCGATTTTAAGGCTTCCAAAGCACCTATCGGGATGTACCTCTATTGGAATGCCGATTTGCTCGACGGCAAACTCAAATTGCGCTACTCCTATAACCTATCGCAATACGCTGCCAACTACCTCACTCACTCCGTAGCTTTGGGGAATTGGTATAAAAGTGGCAAACATACGGTTTATCTCGACCTCAGTTATACCTATATGGCTGCCGATTACGGACTTACAGCTTCAAAACTCCTCAGCGCCTACGATGGTTTGGCAACCAATAATTTCTTGATGCAGAAAGATGCAGTCTACAAACGTGCTGTATCGCGCTACGACTATCAACTTACCGACCGCTGGAGTCTATCGGCTAAGGCGGGCATTGAGTTAGCGGGGAGTACCCAGCGCCTTAGTGAGCAGTTGCGCACTAATTGGATATACTTCGCCGCCGCACAATACGCTCCCATACAAGGACAAGATCTTCGCTTTTACGTAGCCTACGTGGGGAATACCCTCAGCTACGACAAAGCCTTACATCTAAAAGATGAACAACTACACCGCATCGCAATCGGTGCTTACTATACATTACCGATTTTAAAAAGTAGTCATTAGTAAATCTTGGATAGTGATTTGAGTGTTTAAGAATTTGTAAGCTATATAGTTATAAATCTCTTTAATTCATTAAAAAAAACACAAGCGCTATGAAAAAAGTATTTTATTCCGTGTTCTCTTTCTTATCTACATTGCAATTTTTTAGTTGTTCTAATAATAAGGAGGTGAGAAATGATAGGTTTAAATGGCAAGCCGCTGTCTCTGTACCATCGGGTTATCTTGCTGATGTATATACAGGAACGCTCATTTCAGATAATGATGTTGCTGTACTTAATTCGCCAACACCTACAGGTGAATGGGGAAAACCCACTGAGGCTATGGGGTCTGCAGGATATCTCCCTAAACGATTGCGTGTTACTTGGGTTTCGTATTTTGAACATAAATTTTATCATATAGATACTCCTATTGATTATGATAAAATGGTTCACCTTTTTAATGAAGGTTTTTACGACCTCTATGATGAATTTACAAAATATCCTCCTATTAAATCCGAATATAATAAAGTGGTAGTAGGTTTTGCTCCTGGAGGTGTTGTAGTTATTTGGGTAGCAGGAATGAAAAAACAAGTAGAGATAGGTCGTTACCAAGCAGAGGAAATTACCTTCTCAAAAGAATATATAGAAAGATTATCACCAGGTCCAGCTAAAAATATGCACAATATAGAATACCATAATAATATTCTCTATAATTGGGGGGTACAATCACAAGAGAGTATAGAAAAAGTAAAGGACAAACCTATTCCTTATAGAATATGGGATACTTATAGAAAGGAATATAATTGGCATATCAATTTTGATTTTCCAAATGATGAAAAAATCATTTTCGTTAGATACAGTTTCTATAATGGAGAAAAAGATTTCCTTTTAGGTGAAGTTGTTACAGACAAACATCCACAGATCCCTGATATTTTCAGATGGAGTGATAAACTCCAAAAGAATCATATTCCTATGAAAATCAATTTTCATTATATGAAAGAGGGTAATAGATATAGTTGCTTTATAGGATTTAATGAAGAAGAAATTTTCAATGCTTTTGAAAAAATAACGGGAGGAGATGCGACTGCTGAAATAGAAATGTATATTTCCTTAAATCACACTAATACAGAGGCAAAAGTTGTCTTAAAGAATAAAAATAAAGAAGTTACATTACTCAGTAACGACATTAAAATTAATAAATGGAGTTGATTTTGACTCTAACCCCTAACACATAGAAATGAAACAAATCAACGGTTTTTCTAAACTTACCAAAGCCGAGAAAATTCAATGGCTTTGCGATACTTATTTTCCTGAGGTAGAGAATGCAGCCGCTTTCTTTGAAAAATACCACAACCCCGATGCTGAACTTCAAAAACGCCACGACGAGTTCATCGAAAATACAGTAACCAATTACTACTTGCCTTTTGCGGTAGCGCCTAACTTCCTCATCAATGGGCGCACCTATACGGTGCCTATGGCAATTGAGGAAAGCTCGGTGGTGGCAGCTGCCAGCCGTGCCGCGAAATTTTGGCAGGGTAGGGGAGGCTTCCATACTGAAGTGCTCTCTACCGAAAAAACAGGACACGTGCACTTCTTTTTCTATGGTGAAAAAGCGCGTTTAGAAGCCTTTTTTGCCCGCGTACAGCCTTTGATGCTCGCCAATGCCAAACCTATCACCGCTAATATGGAAAAACGCGGCGGGGGGATTACTTCCCTTACTTTGGTAGATAAAACGGAAGCATTGGCGGACTACTATCAGCTGTCGGCTACTTTTGAAACCTTAGATGCAATGGGAGCTAACTTCATCAACTCGTGTTTGGAATCGTTTGCCGAGACCTTTAGAGAAGAAGCTGAAAAAGATGCCACTATCCGTGGGCAGTACGAGATTGTGATGTCTATACTCTCTAATTATGTGCCTAACTGCTTGGTGCGTGCCGAAGTGCATTGCCCTGTAGACGAATTGGAAATTGCCCACCTCAAAGGAATGGCAGCAGCAAAAAAATTCGTGCAAGCACTTGCTATTGCCAACGCCGATGTATACCGCGCCACCACTCACAACAAAGGTATAATGAACGGCATCGACTCGGTGATTTTAGCCACAGGTAATGACTTTCGTGCTATCGAAGCAGGAGTGCACGCCTATGCAGCGCGTTCAGGCAATTACAAGAGTCTTTCCAACGCTTGGATAGAGGGCGACACTTTCCATTTTGCACTCGAATTGCCCTTGGCTTTGGGTACTGTAGGCGGACTTACCACGCTCCACCCCTTGGTGAAAACAGCCCTCGAAATCCTCGAAAAACCCAATGCTCGCGAGCTGATGCAAATCGTAGCTTGCGTAGGTTTAGCACAGAATTTTTCGGCAGTGAGTTCACTCATTAGTTTGGGTATCCAAAAAGGACATATGAAAATGCACCTCAACAATATTTTTAATCAATTAGGCGCTACCGACGAAGAAAAACAACAGCTCACTGCTTATTTCAAAGATAAAACAGTGAGCCATAGTGAAGTTGCCGAGGCGTTGAACCACTTAAAATCTCAAAAATGAAAACCCCTATCTTGTTTATTTTTCTGTTGTTAGTCTCTGCTGTAAGTGCACAGAAATTGCATTTATATGGTGGAAGCAATCACGATGTTTATTTGGGATGCTTGAATTGTAGTAAAACTGATAGCAATTCTATATGGAATGACTTGGGTAAGTACGGGTCGGCTAATAGTTCGATGTCTATATGGAATGATTTTGGTACCTATGGCAACCCTATGAATAGTTTGAGTCCGTGGAATGATTTTGCCTCTAAACCTCCTATAGTAGTAGATGCTTCGGGGAAGTTTTGCGGCTATTTTACAGTCAATAAAAGTTATAATAAAAGAGCAGAGTTTGAATTAGCTCTGCTCATTTATGATAATTACCAAGCAATTCGCAAAGATGTTAGCACTTGGTATAGAAAACTCTTCTAAAAATTGTAAGTAACAATAGCATTTACATTGCGTGGGGCACCAGGGAAGTTGCGGAGGTTATCGTAACCACTAATCCAATAGGTGCGGTTGAGCACATTGTTTACATTTACTTGGAACTGTACATCTTTCACTTTGTAGTAGAGTACAGCGTTTACTAAGGTGTATTCGGGGTAGGTGGCAGCCGTAGCACGACGCCCTACTTGCCCTAACCGCTCACTTACATAATTCACTCCTATACCTAATCCCAAACCTTCTAAAGCACCTTTTTCGATAATGTATTTCGTCCAGAAATTAGCGGCGTGACGGGGCGTGCTGGGGCGTTGCATATTCAGGTCTTTTAGCGCACCTTCTTCTTTTAATTTTACGATACGGGCATCGGTATAGGCGTAGTTCGCTACTACACTCCAGTTGGGGGCGATACGTCCAGCGACATCTACTTCAAAACCATTCGATTCTTCGTCTACAGGCACACGCCAATCGGGTTTGCCTGCTTTGGCACTTTGCTCTAACGAGTTCTCTTGCTTGATTTTAAATACCGAAAGAGTAGCATTCAACCTCTTGTTGAACCATTCGGTTTTGAGCCCTATTTCGTGTAACTCACTCTTTACATAATCAAACGGGCCTCCATAACGCTCGGGGTCGGACTGTATGTTTGCCCCTTGAGGTTGGAATCCTTTTACCCAAGTGGAATATAGATTGATATTTTCCGATGCCTCTATCACCAATCCCACACGTGGTATAAAGGCTTTGGTTTCAGCTTGGGTCTCTTTATCGGTGTCTTTGTTAAGAATTTCGGTAAACCACTCTTGTCGCAACCCAACGAGCACTTTCACGATGCTGATGTCCATCTGCTCTTGCACATATACACCGTGAGAATATTCCTCATACGGATTGAGCACATTTTGGCGGTAGATATACTTGCTAATGTCTTTATAGCCATTACCCGCCGAACGATTTTCTAAATCGAACACCGGTACATTGGTAGTAGGAGTTTGTACTGAACCTGCTAATACGTTGGCGGTGGTGGTATAGGTATTCACTACTTTGGTTTTGTCCTTGCTCAAATACCCCTGAGCGGTAGTACCCGAAGAACCGTATTTCTGTTCCGATAGGAAATAGTCGTAGCCCACTAATAACTTGTGTTTTACGATGCCTGTATTGAAAGTGAAGTTGAAGTAGTTGTTAAAACTATTGTTTGCAAACGAGCGCTTACGCTGGTTGAAGAGCATCAGCACCTTGTTAGGGTCGGCATAGCGGAAAGCATTGGCGCCATTGCCTATTTGCTTGTAGTACAAGTTGGCTTGCGTGTGTTCTTGCATATCCTCGCTATAAGTAGAGTTGAGGTAGATAGCATTAAACGAAATATGTTCGTTGAACTTATGAGAGAGACCGATAGTAGTGTTGAGCGTATTTTCTTTAAGGAAGTCGTTAGCAGCGCTCATCGACATACTGATGGGGGTATCGTAAAGCGTACCATTGGCAGGAAAGGCTTGTCCACGGTCTATTTTGCCATTGAAATTCTGATAGACAAAATCGACATTCACGCTGGTTTTGTCGTTAGGGAGATAAGAAAATGAAGGAGCGACGATATAGCTTTCAGAGCCTTGCAAATCGCGGAAAGAATCGGTTTTTTCATAGCCTAAATTGAGGCGGTATAAAAGGGTTTTCTTAGAGTTGAGGGGGCCTGTGAAGTCGCCGTAGGTTTTGAGGGTATTCCAGCTGCCCACGCCTACCGAGATGCTGTTTTGGTTTTTTAGAAGAGGTTTTTTGGTTACCCTATTGATCACACCTCCAGGGGCAGCATTGCCAAAGAGTGCCGAAGCAGGCCCTTTGATCACTTCCACACGCTCGATATTAGCCAATGACGATTGTTTCCACAAGCTCGTTTGGGCACGCATACCGTTGAGTAGGTTGCCCGAATTGCGGTTGCCTGTCGCACGAAAACCGCGTATTGAAAAATCGTTGTAGGCACTATAAGGGGTTACCCCACTGATGTTTTTCACTACCTCATTTACGGTAGTAGCACCTTGGTCTAAAATGAGCTCTTTGGTAACATACCCCACCGACTGAGGAACATCTTTTAGAGCAGCGGCTGTTTTGGTACCTATAAAGGAATTGGTGTTTTTATAGCTACTTTCCTTTCTGCCAACTACTTCTACTTCTTGCAGGGCGGTGAGTTCCTCGCTGAGTTGCACATCGAGGTGCGTGTGCGTACCACTGGGATTAGGACTGATATCGGCGCGTATTTTCAGCGATTGGAAGCCAACATAACTAAATACAATAGTTTGCTTGCCAACGGGTACGTGGTGGAGGTTGTAAAACCCAGCTTCATTGGTGGTAACACCATTGTTAGTGCCTTCGAGTAGTACGGTAACCCCTACGAGCGGCTGTTTGTTTTCATCGGTTACGCGCCCTCTTACATCGGTTTGTTGGGCAAAAATATAGTGAATATTAACACCTAAAAATGTTAATAACAGAAAGATACGTTTAGACATACACTTTTATTTAAAATTATTCTACTTTGTTACGGCGTGCAAAAATAGAGAAAATTTTAAATATAGCAAGAAAAAAGGCAGTAAAATTTAATCACTACCTTATTTTTTAGCCTTTTCCTTCTCAGCCCATTCTTTTTTGAGTTCTTCTGCCCAAAGTAACTCTCTACCTACTTCTTTTTTTATAGCAGGTTCACTGTTATGTGAGTGACGCGGACTTTGAGTGTCAAACAAAAAATCATAACTTCCTGCTACAATACCTTTGCCCTCTATATAAGCAAAGCGGTCAATGCCACGATGATAAGCCTCTAACCCCGAGCGATTATTCCAAGCAGTGAACGTCCAAAACAGATAAACAGTATCTTTGCCGCGTTTTTCTGTACCCGATAGGTAAATACTTTCAAAACAACTATCCAAGAAAGATTCTTTATCTTCCATTGGCTGAGCATATTTAGTAATATGTGTTCCTTTGTTCAATTCTTTTTTTAACTCAGCATAAGTGACAAAATCTTGTTTGGTATTGATGATATTACTATCGTTCAAGTGTACTTTTGAAGAATAATCCATCAACTGAAAAACTTCTACTAAACAGCATCTCGCTTTATAATACTTGTCATCTTCTTTTTTTACTAAAGAGAAGGAGTTTAAGAATTTATTTTTATTACTTCTGCGAACTTCTTCTATCTTAACAACAGCTTTTTCGACCTCTTCCTTAGAGACTTCTACCCAAGAGTTAGCATTATCCATATCAGGTAATACCGAGATGAGGGTTAAATAATTATAGCCAAAGAAAACTCCCTGATTGAATACATTATACATCTCAATTTCTTTTCCTTTATAAAAAGAATGAGGGCGTAATGTATAGTGTTTTACTTGATAATGAGCGGTAAGGCTATCCAAGAATATATATTTCTGTTCTTGTGCCATTATAGCACAAGAACAGAGTAATAGTAAGTAAAGTAAGTTTTTCATAAGCCTTATTTTTTAGCTTTTTCTTTTTCACCCCATTCTTTTTTGAGTTCTTCAGCCCAAAGTAACTCTTCTTTATAAGGACGTCTTACTTTTAGCCAGTCTCCCCCTCTATAATATACTTTTCCTTTTGGGAAAAAGTAATCATCATAAGTGCCGGCTACAATTCCCTTGTTTTTGATATAAGCAAATTCATAGATACCTCTATTAAAAACATTTGCAAATTGATAAAAATAATAGATAGTATTACCTTCTTTTTCTTCAATATTAGCTAAATAAATATGTTCCTGATGTTTAGGAATTTCTATAGGAGGATACTCATTCCAATCAAGAGGAAATTTGGTATTTACCTTTTTTTGATACACTTCTTTTAATAAAGTAATAGGCACTATAGGTTGGTGGGTATTGATAATATAGTTTCCTGTAGCAATAATCATTTGCTCAGGAGAGTCTATACAATAAAAAGATTCTGCCATACACTCTTTACTTACATAATATGTATTTTTTACTTTTTTTACTAACTTCAGGTTATTAGGTATAGGTTTGATTTCCTTTTCACTAATTATGTCATAGCCAAGTACTTTGTTTTCCAATTCCTCAAAAAGCTTCTTAGTAGAAAATAAATTATTCTGAACCTTTTTAAAATCTATTTCTTGCCAATTGCTCTTGCTTTCAAGATCTGGAAGTACTGAAAGAAGGATTATATACTGTTTATCATAGCGATTGAGAAAAACATTATATACCTCAATACTGTTTTTAGTTCCATAAGGGGAAGTGTCGAGCGTATACTGTTTTACATTATAGTTAGTTGTTAAACTATCCAATAATACATACTTTTCTTGTTGTGCTTGTACAGCACAACAAGAAAATAATATAAAATAAAGTATTTGTTTCATAACCTAAGGACATTTTGTGCCATTTGTACCGTTTTTTTGTTCTTGAATAAATGTAGCATCAGTAGGAGATATGAAAAAATCTTCTACAATACCCTCTTTTGCTATAGCACGTGCTCTTTCTAATGTAAAATTAGGATTAAATGAAATAATACTTTGAGCTAATTTTTCTAAGAAAGCATCAAATCTACTATGATCTGTTCTAAGCTTATATCTTCTTGTTTGTTGTCCATTTCCTACTGGATAATCTTGATATGTAACAGAAGGGTATTTTTGATTAAAAACAGTCTCTCCTAATTTCGCGTGTTCTGCATTTAGAAAAACGTGTATTACTTCGTGATAAATAGTAGCTAAAGCATATTCTTGCGTTGCTGTACCTAACATATTACTATTTAAGTAAATAATAGCTTTTATAGAGTTTTGTCTGACTTCAGGAAAAGAAGAGTAACCTGACATCCCAGAAAGAGGTTTTTCAGTAACAGTAATGTTATACTTATCATTAGTTCCAAAAGTCTCTCTAAGAATCTTAGCAATATCGTTATTTAAGTTAGGAGCTTGAGCTAAAAGGGCTTTTGCACACCGGTTGGTAAGAGAATCTTTTATAGTATCTTCTCTTTTGTCTTGCTTTTTCTCTTCTTTTTTCTCTTCCTCTTTTGCCATACCAGCTCCTATATTGCTACTGCTACCTCCGCCACCTGCGCTCCTTTTTTCTCTTAGCTTTCTCGTATCATCGCTATCTCTATCATCATAAAAGTCCCCATAATTATATGGTGAATAATCATAATACGTATAATGAGGGAAGTCAGAATTATTTCTACTTTTTTTAGTAAATTTGCCATAAACAGTAACAGGCTCTAACACAAAGTAATTATTTCCTCCGCCTCCACCATCACCATCGTCTTCTCGTTCGTTTGGTTCTTTACCTGGGGAAAAAATCGGAGGAGGTGTAATAATAAAACGACAACTTACACATATAGGCTTTCCACTTCTCGCGGTTACAGAGGCTTCGTTATTTTCTATAATTCTATAGCTTCCTTTGCGTTTGGGTACTATTTTATGAGTAATAACTCCATCCGTCATTCGGTAAGCCGAAAGAAAGACCCCTTTAGTATCAAGCAAATAAAATTCAGCATTTATAATGCGACGATCTGCCGTAATACTATCTATCTGAGGAAGAAAAAGATATTGCTCAGTCTTTCCATCTTTTTTAAGGAAGAGTACTTCTCCATTGAGTTCTGTTCTAGAGATCCTCACAGGTACCTTGGCATAAGGCATTTCCTCTATGTCTTTCATTTGCTCAAAATACCGCCAATCGGTTTCTAACTCAATAAGCGGATAGTTGCTACGGCTCACACTGTTAGTAGTGCGTTTCTGGTTTTCTGAAGCCTCGAAAAGGCTCTTGGCTTCGTTTAAGCTCACTACCGCTTGAGGATCTACGGCAGGAACTGGTTCTTGTTGCGGTGCTTCTGGAGCCTCTTCGCGTTGGCAATTGGTAAGAAATAATCCTACTAATGTCAGTACTAATAGTTTTAAACTTGCATTTCTCATTGTAAATAAGATTAAAATTCTGCGACAAAGGTAGATAGTGGTTTTTTGTAAAGCAAATAAAAGAAGAATTTTAACATTTTTACGCCCTAACAAAAAAATGCATTTTTGGAAATTTTAATGTTAAAAAAATAGCAACTTATTATCTTTTTAACAAAAGAGTTGTAAACTTGTTATTTTTCAATCTTTTAAATTATGGATATTTCAATGAAAAGGGAATGAAGGGATTAACTGTTTTTAACGTAATAATAGATTTTGTTAAATTCTAAGGACTTTAGCAAAGTGCAGCTATACAAAGGCGATAATAAAAAAACTGCCCTGAAAAGTCTTATACTTTCTTGGGGCAGTTTTCATTATGATTAAAAAACAACTATGCCATTATAGCGGTTTTACCAAACTCAAGAACCATTCTTTTACATCACCTTCTAATAGAGGAGCGAGTTTTTCTTCACAGGTTTTGTGGTAGGCATTGAGCCATTGGTGTTCTACATCGGTGAGAAGTGCGACATTAATACCTGAAGGCATAAACGGACAAAGGGTGAGGGTCTCGAAATCGTAGAAAGTGCCAAACTCGTTGCTCGCTACTTCACGCACCGTAATGAGGTTCTCGTGACGAATACCGTATTGGTTTTCGAGATATACCCCAGGTTCGTCGGAGCATACCATACCCGCTAAAAGTACTTGTGGGTTGAGGTCTTTGCGGATATTTTGAGGGCCTTCGTGTACGTTCATAAAGCTACCTACCCCGTGACCTGTACCGTGACCGTAGTCCTTGTGGTTTTTCCAAAGTGCCATACGGGCATAAGCATCGAGCTGTACGCCACGAGTACCTCTTGGGAATTGTACCATTGCGAGTTGTATCATTCCTTTGAGTACGAGGGTACTATCGTCAATAAACTGCTGACTTACTTTACCTAACGGAATGGTACGAGTGATATCGGTAGTGCCTTCAAGATACTGTCCGCCAGAGTCTACCAAAACGCTACCTTCGGGGTGTACCTCTTTACTGCCGTGTTCAGGAGCTGAATAGTGTACAATAGCACCATTACCTTGATAACCAATGATACTGCCAAAACTTTCACCTACGAAATTTTTGCCTTCGGCGCGGAAGTCGCGTAGCTTCTTGCCAATGCTGTATTCGGTCATTGGCTCTTTGCCTACTTGGTGAGTGAGCCAGTAGAGAAACTTCACCATTGCTACCCCATCGCGTACCATTACGGTGCGGAATCCTTCAAGCTCGGTAGGGTTTTTCACGGCTTTCATCAGGTTGCCAGGAGCGGGAGCTTGCACGAGTTTGTTGTCCTTTTGGAGGGCTTCAAATATCGCTTGATTCGTATTAGGGGCGAGGAGTATATTTTGTCCTTTTACGGTAGCCAAATAGTTGTAGAACTCATCATAAGCACGCACGTTTACTTTGGCTGCTACCAAATGATTTTCTACCTCAGGGGTGAGTTTAGCTTTATCTACAAAAAGAGTTGCTTCTTTATCGGTGAGGGCAATATAACCGAGGAATACAGGGTTGTAAGCCACATCGCTACCGCGAAGATTGAGTGTCCAAGCTACATCGTCTAAGGCAGTGATAAGGTGCAAGGTAGTGCGATGGGTAGCCATTGCTTTGCGAATAGCGGTGAGTTTCTCGGCTACGGTTTGTCCTGCCCATTTATCGGGGTGTACGAAAATGTGGTGAAGAGGGTCTTTTTCGCGGTTTGTCCAGATAAGGTCGATGAGAGGTTTATGCACCAATTTGATGTTGTGAGCAGCTAAAGTAGCTTGTAGTTTTTCCCAAGCGATGTGAGAGGTTGCTAAGGCGTTGAGTGCTACAGTAGCCCCAGCAGGAAGTACTGATACGAGCCAATCGGCATAATCGGGAGTGCCTTCTACACCGTCTTTGAAGAGGTCGATGCCAGAGCCTTTGAGCTCGATAGCCGATTGAACAAAGTAGCGAGAGTCCGTCCATAAGCCAGCTTTATCTTTGGTAACGACTACAAAACCCGCAGAGCCTGTAAATCCAGAGAGCCAAGCGCGTTCGAGCCATTCTTTGGGTAGGTATTCACTAAGGTGAGGGTCGGCGCTGAATACCACAAAAGCGTCGATGTGGTTTTCTTGCATTTTAGAGCGCAAGAGGGATAATTTTTCGGGTGTATTCATTGTTTATAGTTTTATGTTTTTGCAGCTTTGCTGCCTTAATTTCTCGCACTGATTACACGAATCACACAAATTTTGACACGGATAATTTTCTATTGTCAGTTGTGATGTGCACGGATTAGCAGCTATCGCTACCGGATTTAATGGATTATTTCAAATATTTTAACAAAGTATGATTTTACGGTGAGCTTCTATTCTTTTAAATCCTATATCAGCAGGCTCAGCAGGAGTTGGGTCGGCTTTAGATTCGTAATAGAGTTGTAAGTCTTCTAACTCTTCATATAATTCAGCAATTCTCAAAAGCTCGTTGTATTGTTCAATAGGAACAACTGCCGAGAGTGTATTGCCTTGTCTATCAGTTAGAAAAGTGGGTTCTTGTAAAATCATTGTATTCATATTTTACTTGGGATAATTTAAATTTTTATCGGTGAGGTGATACAAGGTTTCCTCTAAGTATTTCTTAGCTTCATACTTCGCCATTGGAAGGTTATTGTTGTAGAAATTGCCACATTCTAAAGCCGATGCACCAGGGATATCACCTTCAAAATTAGCGATATACTCAAAGAGTTCGGTAATCAAAGGGGCGATATCTTTAGAAGTATAGTCACCAGCGAGAATGAGGTAATTACCGGTCATACAGCCCATAGGCCCCCAATAGATAATCTTGTCTTTCCACTCGGGGTTGTTGCGCAACCAAGTAGCAGCGAGGTGCTCGATGGTGTGTATTTCGGGGCTGCCGAGTACGGGCTCACGGTAGGGGAGCTTCATACGAATATCAAAAGAGGTAAGCACTTCCTTGCCTACATAGTCTTTACGCGATACATAAATGCCACGCTCCAGTTTGAGGTGGTCAATACAAAAACTTGCTATTCTTTCCATTTTATTTAGCTAAGAGATAAGAGGTAAGAGATGATACCTTTACTTCTTGTTAATTGATATTTAGTTGAAATTCTTGAGTAAAATCGGAGTAGTCTTCTATTTTGAAAGCGCGAATATCTCTCACTGAGAGGCAAAACCATTTGATATTTTTTAGGCTTTGTATAGCACGAAAAAGGGTTCGCAAATCGCCTTCTGTAGCATACGTACTTCCTTGTATCCAATAAAAATCATTTTGCTTAAGTACTTTTCTAATTTCAGCATAAGCGTTGTGATATGGATCTTTATAATGTTTCTTTAGTTCAGAAACTATTAAGTCAAAAGCTATAGCGTGCATAATTCTTCCTCTTCAACGGGTTTAAACATATCTTCTTTTTCAAAGAATAATTCACCATTGTCTGTTTTTACTTCAATGACAATTCCTATAAAAGGATTTTGTTCTATTTCGGTAACGGTTGCTTCTACCCAATCGGGTTTTCCTGTGAGTTGAGGAGAAACCCACACACGTTGTCCTATGTTAAATTTGCTTTCCATTTTATTTAGCTAAGAGTTAAGAGATAAGAGTTAAGAAATGGTACCTTTATATTTTAACTCGTTGTTAATACATATTTAGTTGAACTTCTTGAGTAAAGTTGTTTAGGAGTGTCTGAATTTTCGGAGAAACTCAGAGAACTTTTGATAAAGCTCTAATTCCTAAAACCTGCCTTCCTAACAAACTACACCGCAAAGGTATTGATTCTGTTGCTAAAAAGCAAATGTTTTTAAGAATTTTGCTTAATAAATAAACAAATTAGTAAGGCAGTCTTTTTTGAGCTCTACGGAAGTAGGTAGCATTACTTGAGTTACATCAAAAGGGGTAGTGATGAGGTGCATACCTGTTTTAGAAGGAATATAAGCTACAATTTTATTTTCTTCTGCAGGGGTCGCTATCTTGATTTGTGCTTCTATTTGAGATATATCAACCTGATGAGTGTCGCTGTCTATATCTATAATCCAGTACTTTTTGAGTTTTTTACTGCCTATACCCGAAGCACTCACGCAAGAGGCAAACAGTTTTTCTACGCGTGCATAGTGTTCTTGTTGTAGCAAATCGGGGAGGCGTTTGAGCATATCAAAAGCTACATTTTTATAACTCTTGGGATTGAGATTGATCATTGCTCTACATTGAAAAACCTCACAGAGTTTTACAATCTCATCTCTTTTAGCTAATAACGACTTGCGGTCTTTTATCTGATACATTTTCACGATATGAGTACTTTTGTGTAGTTCCTCAATATCTTTTTTGCGTTGCAACAAAAAGACGAAAAAAAACAATTGTTCTCTCTCCGCTTTATTGCTTATAGCAGCAAGGCGGTTGTCGATAAGTTCACTGATGAGGTCGAAATTATTTCTCATATCCTACTGATTGTTTTCTTCTCTATATACCTTGTCATCTCCTGAAAGGATTTGCAGATAGCTTTTGTAGCGCGACCAAGCGATTTCGTCGCGTTCTAAGGCTTCTTTTATAGCGCATTGGGGTTCATCGGTGTGGAGACAGTTGTTGAATTTGCAATGGTGTTTGAGAGTGAAGAACTCTGGAAAATAGTCGGTTAGTGAGTTATTGTCTATTTCAACCATTCCAAAGCCTTTGATCCCAGGGGTATCGATGATGCGCGCCCCAAAAGGGAGGTCGAACATTTCGGCAAAAGTAGTAGTGTGTTGTCCTTGCTGGTGAAGTTGAGAGATTTCGGCAGTCTTGAGGTGCAAATGAGGGTCGATAGCGTTGATAAGGGTAGATTTGCCTGCGCCAGAATGCCCTGATACTACGCAAGTTTTGCCTTCCATAGCCGCTTTTACCTTGTCGATATTCTTTCCAGTAGTAGCCGAAATGCCAATACACTCATAGCCTGCCTTGCGGTATACTGAGGCGAGGTATTTTACTTCGGTGAGTTCATCTTCATTATAAGTATCTACTTTGTTGAAAAGCAGTACAGTTTTGATACTATAGGCTTCGGCAGTAACCAAAAAACGGTCGATAAAGGTAGTGGAAGTAGGGGGATTGTTGAGTGTTACCACCAAAAAAGCGAGGTCGATATTCGATGCGATAATGTGAGTTTGCTTAGAGAGATTCACCGATTTGCGGATGATATAGTTGTCGCGAGGGTGTATTTCGGTAATGACCCCTCTGTTTTCTTCTTCCAATTCAAACGCCACTCGATCGCCCACCGCTATGGGGTTCGTGTTCTTAATGCCTTTTAGGCGGAATTTCCCTTTGATGCGGCAGTCGTGAAAATGACCCGTTGCCAAGTCCTTCACCATATACCAACTGCCTGTAGATTTATATACCAATCCTTCCATTTACTTGTATAATAAAGCCGTAGTTTCAGGCTTTTTCAAATCGATTAAGAAGATGTGTTTAGGCTCTTTAGGGTCGATAGTGCCATTTTTGTTGCTGTCTAAACGCGCATAAACGTAGAGCGCATCGTTCACCCCATCGTAATCGGATCCTATGACGCCGTATTCTTTAGGAATGAGGGCTTTCACCCGAGTGCCGTCCAACTGATAGAGGTAAAACCGACGTAAATCGATGCGGGTGTAGTAGCCATCTTTATCGGTGTCCTCGTCGTAGCAAGAAATCATATAGAAGTTGCGGTTCACGTTTTTGTTTTGCAAAGTATCACGAGTAGCCGAAGGATAGTAAACATTTTCTATGAGTACGGGTTTTTCAAAGAACAGTTTCTGCTCTTGTTTTTCTACATCAAAGAGGGAAACATTCACCATTTCGTCACCATAAATGGTTTCAAAACCTGCCACGATATTGCCATTCCAGTTGTTGCCATTGTTGTGGCGTGCATAATAGGAGTCGCTGTAGCTATAGTTGCTGAGTTTTTGAGATTCACCTACAGAGCGATCGCCGTATCTGTAGTTCACTTTGAAAACAGGGGTAAGGCGGTACTGAGGGTGCTGGGTAGGGAGTACGCTGCGCACTTCGGTTTCAAATTGCAATGAATCAACGGCTAAGCCTTCAATAAGGTTACCGTTTTTATCAATAGCGGGGCGGGTTTCCTGAACGCCTTTATAGGCATCGGCAGCAGTTTTGCGCTCACAAGCTGTAATAGCGAGGATAGCAAGAGATAATAAAAGGATTTTTTTCATAATGTTTTATGTATTAGTATGTTGTAATTTTTCACTCTTCACTTTTCACTTCCTCCGTTTCTTTATCGGGAAATACATTGGCATACACCACTTGGCTAACGCTCTTTACGGGCTTGTAGAGTACTGATTCGCTAAGGGCTGAAGTTGAAAGCCATTTTTCGGTTTGAAAAGTACGCTCTAAAAATACAAATATAGAGCCTACAATCACAATAGATTTTAGCAAACCAAACAAAGCTCCCCCCAATCGATTGAGAAAACCGAGTTCGGCAGCTTTGATCATTTTGGTAAGTATTTTTGCCAAAAGCATTACGCCCAATACCAATACGATGAGGGTTATCCCAAAGGCAACGACCTCTAAAGTTTGTTTTTCGGCGGGGAGTATCTTGTCTAAGAGTGAGGCAGTAAAGAATGAAAAGTGTATCGCTCCATAAATGCCTACTACAATAGCCAAAAGTGATGCCATTTCAATAATAAGTCCGCGCATAAAACCACGCACTAAGCCAAAACCTAAAATAATCAGCAGTATGAAATCTATTTTATTCATTATCTGTTACTTGTTACCTGTTTCCTTTTTGAAGTATCCGCATTCGCGAATCACGTCTTTATAATATTGGGTATGAGGGTATTTTCGGAGTTCTTTAAAGCCTTGCCAATCCTTAAAAGCAATTTCGTTCTCCCAAGGACTCACACCGTATATTTTACCTTCGGAATAGTACTGCTTGTTGTAAAACTCATTGCGCTCTACTTTGGCAAGCATATAGGCTATTTTAGCGCGTTGTTCATCGGTAGAAGCGTGTTGCTGAGCGATTTGGTAGTATTTTTTGGCGTGGGTCATATTGAGTAACATAGTCATATTCTGAGCATTTACAAAAAAGCCCCCTGCTTCCCCTAAAATATCGTTGTAGTAGAACGCGCGGCTGTTGCCAAAATAGGAAGCGCTGTAGAACGCATTGCCCAATAGGAGTGCGTTGTTGTACATATCTTCACCTTTTGCAAGTTTTTCCTCCATTTCTTTCACTTTTTGCAAGAAAGAGATTTTGGTGTAAGGGGTGCGCTTTTTGGCGTGTTCACAATCGTGACAGTCTTGGATATAGCCGTTAAACGGATTAGCAGGCAGTGAGCTTTCACTCAGTTTTAGCTGTTTGGCGACCATTTTTTCAGCTTGTTCATCGTATACTTCTTGGCTTTCAAGAGGTATTTTTTTCATTTCGGCAATTGCCTTATCAAGGTTATCTTTATAGAAAGCATAGATAGCGCGACTTTCGTAGATTTCGCCTAAAGTAAATCTATATTCTTTTGCCCAAAAGGCTTCCCAAGAGGTTTTGTTTGTTTTTAACAAGAATTTTTCAATAGCTGCTGAATGGTTGTTGTTTTCATAAAAACCATCTTTGGGTCGAGTGATTTCACTCATTACCAAGTTCTTTTGCGCATTGTAAAGCGCTGAAAGGTAGTTGCGTACCAAATCAAAAGCATAGCGAGAGCGCAAAGCCGATTTGTATTCACTTTCTTTAAGGAGCGCAGATTGCCACATCCACTCTACTTTTTTAGTGAGGCGTTCTTCGTCGGCAGCAGTGATTTGTTGTAGCGCAGTAACATCATTCATCACATCGATGATGCGCACTTGTACTTTTTGTTTTTCGTTTTTGGCTACGGCATCAGCTTTTTTGAGAAAATCTTTAGCTTCTGTGGCCTCATTGCGGAACATCGAAACATAGCCTGCTGCTACATTCCACAAATACGGATTACTCACTTTGCCTTCACGAGCGGTTTGCAGTAGCCAATCGGTTTTGAAATCTTGGGTTGCCACCTTGTGAGTGTATTGATGATAAGCATTCACATTGGCAAGTGGCTGGTCTTGATAGAGATCACCAAACTTATTTACCACACCCTCTATGCGGTTGATATAGCGGGTAAGGAGAAAATCGATGTGGGGTGATTTAGGGTCGATGTGCAGTATTTTTTGGATAGCTACCTCTTCTTTGCTGTAATAGCCTTGCATTGCCCAGAGAGCACATTGTTCGGCTTTGGAAAGAGAAGCGGCTATTTTTTCGGTCTCACTATCGGTGAGGGCGCGGTACTCAAAAGTAACAGTTTTTCGCAATTTAGGCACTTCGCTGAAAAGTGTTGCCAAGAGCGCATTAGCTTTGGCATAGTTTTTCTGTGATTTATAAGCCCCTGCTACATAGTGTAATGCGCGGTAATAGACACTGTTTTTCGGCTGACCGGCTTGGGTCTGTTCAAAAAAAGCAATTGCTGCACTGCGGTTGGCAGAGTAAAATTTGAGGCGCATCACCTGTAGCCACATACGGTTGGCGAAGAAAGTATCTTTATTAGCAACTGCTTTCTGGTATAGTTTTTCAGCTTTTTCTATTTGGCTGTTTTGGGTATATTGTATGTTGCGTTTTTCGTAATCCCAAGCGCTTTCGGTGTTGTTAGTGATAGATTCGTTGTTACGAGCGATGTCTAAAAGAGCAAAGAAGTTGGTAAGGCGTGCGCTTTGGGTTTTTGGGGTATGATGAGAAAGTCGTACACTACTCTTGTCGGTTGCATCGTTGTATTTGCGAATATCGGCAAGAGCATCGTTGTTGTACATAAAATATTGAATACCTTCTGCCCAAAAATCTTTGCCGAGGTATTGCTTCCAGTCATCGAGGTCGGACGAAGAGAGATTTTCTTGGGAATCAGTGTCGTAATCGCCATAGAAAAGATTTTCTTCTTCTAAATAGAGAGGGGTATAAGAAGGTTTATTAACGGTAACTTCGGGTGAAAATACAGAGTTGTAGAGGTAGTACCAGACTCCTCCATCGGCACAAGCGTAGAGGTAAGTGCCAATGCCTACTATTGTAGCGGCACTAAGGCTAATGATGAGTTTTAGGTGTTTTTTCATTCGATTCTTAACTGATTCCATTTTTTTTTCTGTAAGCTTCCATTCGTTTAAACACAACGTCAATAGGTTCAGCTGGCGATGGGTCAGCTTTAGCTTCACGTACGGAACGTATGTCTTCTAATTCTTCATACATTTCGACTAAAGCTAATAATTCGCGATATTCGTCAGCAGGGATTAGAGCTAAAGAATTTCCGTTAGAATCGGTTAAAAACTGTGGGGTTTGCAAATTGATAGTATACATATTTTAACGATTTAATATAGGTTTTAAAAGTTTTTATAAAAATCCAAAATCTTTTTTATCTTTGATAGAGATAGTTTTAGCGTTTGTGATAGTGATTTGCAATTCTCTTAAAAAACTATCAGTAACATTTCCTACTACCATACTTGGGTTTTCTTTTATAGCATTGCATATTTCAGCGATAAGCCGTTTGTGCAGTTTAGAACAATCTACAAAACTATCGTATTTTAAAAAAGAATGGTCTTGTTGTTTGATGAGTAAGTGGAGATTTTTCACTTTTTCACTCCAAGCGACATTTAAATTCACTTCAGTATTAATAACAACTCCTGCGATATACAATTCATTAGTCGCTACAATAATCAGGTATTTCTTATATGAAATATTGAAGTCGGGTATTTCAATGAGTAGTGTTTTTCCAAGTTCTATATTTCGTTTGGCGAAATTATCTTTTATTTCTTGAGGGAAGAAACTGCCTAAATCCATAACTAAAAACACATTTGTTCATTCAAAGCATTTATCTTGATGTAATTTAGTATATCAGGATTGTTAGTAACTGCTTTTGCCATTGCTAAATAATCAATACGCCACTGTGCATTTTGCCAAGCACTATCGTGAGATTTTTCAGTAAGTTTTTTAAAAGATATATCTTTATTTTCAGCAATAGCTTCCTTTAGGCACTCTACTTCAGATTCTGATAAGTCTTCTTCATCATATTGATAAGAAGTAGTTAGGAAATGTTTGTTTGTTTTATTGATAAGACCCTCTTTTTCATTGCCTTCTGATACATTTCTAAGAAAAGATGGCACAGGTCCATACTCCATTTTTACATAAGTATCACCTGTGATGGGACGACCATAGTTTACCAAGTGCTTTTGGTCAGCAAAATATAAGATTTTAAAGACCTTATGAGCATCTGATTTCTCTGCCCCTAATTGATTAAGGACAAACAACATACTATTGATAGCCTTACTTTTATCTATATCAAACATAACAAATCTTTATTTTATATCGCAAAAGTAATACTTTTTCTTCATACAGCCAAATACGGCTTACAAGCATAGTGCTTATTTCTAATCATTTAATCATTATACAAGTATACAACATCTGCAAACCAACCGCATTCCTTAATAGCTTCTTTATAATACTGAGTGTTAGGGTATTTGGCGAGTATGTGGAAACCTTCCCATTGGTCTACCCATTTTCGTTTCTTCTCAGGGATGTCGTAATGATTCAACTGAGCGAAATACTCGTTGCGTTCAGCTTTTCCGAGCAAGAAGGCAGCTTCAGCGCGCTGTTCATCAGTGGTAGCCATTGTAAGAGCAATCCGAAAATACTTTTTAGCAGCGGTCATATCCAAAAGAGGCGCGTAGTTCTCTTTGTTTTCAAGTCCTAAAGCACTCCATTCGCCTATGATTTCGTTGTGGTAAAACTGACGAGAAACGCCGTAAAACGAGGTGTTACAAAAAGCGTTACCTAATTGTATGGCGCTGTGATATACATCTTTACCTTGCGCTATACGGTCTTTTAGTTGCTTGGCTTTGCGCAAGAAGGAAATCTTAGTGTATTCCACGCGAGGAGGGGTGATATAATCGTAGTAATACATATCATACACTCCTCCTTTAAACGGACTGACGGCTAAGGTTTGCTCACTCAAGCAGCGCTTTTTATTCACTAATATGTCTTTTCCCCAATCATATTCTGCACCGCGGGTTTCCCAAGGTATTTTCTCAAACAATGCCAGCGCCTCGTCTATGCGGTTTTGGCGGAATAGATAAATTCCACGACACTCGTATATATCGCCTTTGGTATAAGGGTAATAGTTGAGCCAAAGAGCCTGCCAGTCGGTTTTGTGAGGGTCGTGAGTTAGTTCGTCAAAAGCCTTATAGTTAGCTTCACTGATGAAAAAACCGCGTTTGGGGTGAGTGAGTTCAGCCATTAGGGCATTGCCTTGTGCCTGATAGAGCACTCGGAGGTATTTACGCATAAAGGTAAAGGCATAATCATAGCGCAAATCGTTAGTAAATTTGCGGTAATTGAGGTATTCGGCTTTGTACTTGTCATACACTAAAGAACCGTCATAACAAAAATCGTCGTCGCGGTAGAAATAGAGGTTGTTCCACACGCGTTGCATAGGTAGAGTCAGCTGTTTTTCGGCAGCAGCATCAATGTGTTGCAAACTCGATACTTCGTTCATCGCTTGTAAGAGGTACAACTGACTTTTTTGCTCGTTGCCCTCAACGTATTTTTCGGCTTCTTGCAAAAGCTGACGTGCCAAAGAAAATTCACCTCTAAACATTGCTACATATCCCCCTGCTACTTTCCATAAAAAGGGATTGGAAAGCCGGTCGCCTTCACGGGCTAAGAGCAATAGCCAATCGGTAGAGAAAACTTGGGTGCTCACTTTGCGAGCGTGTTGATGATAGGCTTTGATAGATTTCAAATCATCGCCATATCGGTCGAATACATTGAGTTTGTACTCCATTTTGTTTATAAAGCGGGTGAGCAGGAACTCAACGTGAGGTGATTGGCGGTCGATAGTGAGGATTTTTAGCAAACAATTTGCCTCGTTGTTCGTGTAGAAACCTTGCATTGCCCATAAGGCACATTGTACACCAGGAGAGAGTTTTTGAGCGATTTGTGCAACTTCTCTATCGGGTAACGGACGATAATCATACCCTACGGTAGCTCTTAATTCGGGAGTGGTATCAAATATTTCGGCTAAGAGTACATTAGCCTGAGGGTAGTGTTTTTCGGCTATATAAGCTCCTGCTACATAGTGCATAGCGCGGTAGTAAAGCGAGTTTTTAGGTTGGGAAGCTGCTGTTTCTTCAAAGAAAGGAATTACGGAACTTCTGTTTTCTGAATAGAATTTCAAACGCACGGCTTGAAACCATATACGATTAGCAAAAAAAGCATCAGAGGTTAGGCTGCGGTAGAGCGCTTCTACACGCTGAGGTTCAGTATTTTGCAATCGTTGGTAGTTTCTGTTCTCGTAATCCCAAGGGTCGTAATAGCTACTGCCTGTAATCACCTCATTGCCACGAGTAATTTCTAAAAAAGTAAGGAAGTTCTGCACCCGTTTATCGGTGATTTTTTTAGAATGTTTTAGTTGTAAAACTTCGTCAATCACTTCTTTGTCATACATCAAATGGCAAATTTGCTCACGAGGCATCGCCTTGCCTACGTAAGCACACCAGTCGGCTAAATCATCTTCAGTATAACGGTCGGAATCAAATCCTACATAGCCGTTGAAACTGTGTTCTACGCTGTAAAACAGACTGTTGTATACTCCCTTAGGTACAGTAACCTCAGGTGAGAACGCCGAGTTAGTAACATACCAATCAGGCGGAAACCATCCGCAAGCGTACAAATATGCTCCTATTCCTGCTATTGAAGTAAGGAGGCAAAAAGCTAATTTGATAATTCGTTTTTGTGTCATTTTTGTGAGTTTTATTACCTAAACCAAATCAGTTCTTTGGGTGTTGTTTTCATATTTTTTAGCAAATCTTCCTGCATTTCTTGGCGCTCAGCATCGGTTACTTCCTCTATTTTGATGCGGTCGCCAGCTTGCCAAAGGCGTCCCTTGTAGTAGGTTTGTGTTTTTACTTCATAAACGTTAGGAATATCGGTAGCGACTACGTCTTTAAGAGTTTTGATTTCAGCAGAAGTAAGTCCGCTAACCAAATTCACCACCTCACCGCGTACTGAATGTACCCCCCAAGAGAACATTGGTAGGGCGATATTCAGCTGTAAAGGGTAACTTTTTAGTGAACCGATATAGCGTTTGGCAGTTGAGCGATTGTAGATAGAGTTAGCCCCCGTGGCGGTGATTTTATCCATATTGTAGTACATCAGCACCCCGTAATTTACGGGGGGTACGCCCGTATCATCTTTGTATTTTACTTGATGCAAACGTATGGTTGCCGAGAGTTGTAAATTAGGATTTTGTTCTTTGAAATGCTTGAGGAAGTTGAAGTAATACTCCTTAGTGTTGAGCGTCCAATCGCAATCAAACTGCACCTCATTTACAGTGAGATGATAATAGTTGTTGATTTGCTCAATATATTTAGCCACATTTTCGCTGAGCGTTTCTGTTCCCCAAAAACGTTGCGGAGCATATTGTGCGGTTGCTATATCCTCAAACACCTCATTTTTGATGTAGATTACAGGTACAATTGCCAATCCACGTGTGCTAAGGGTATCGATTTCTATGGGTGCAATGGGCACGGCTTGTTCATCTCTAAGCCCTACATCACAATAGCGCACATAGAGTTTTTTCACGGCGTGTTCTTTTAAGAACGCTTTATCGCTTTCGGTAAACGAAAGGTTCGTTTTCCAAAAGTACATAGCCTCAGGAATTGCTTGTTTTTTGTTGCAAGCTATAAGGCAGAGAACGAATGTAAATAGAAATATTTTTTTCATCAGGGCACAAAGGTAGTAAAATAATTGATATTTAGCGATAAGTGATTGATATTTTTTTCTTTGCCTCTAATGATAAAAATTTGGTAATTGATAAAATATTCTTACTTTTGTCGCTGTTTTTGTAAATAACAGAAAATATGAAGTTTGAAACTAAAGCGATTCACGGAGTGAGAACCCCTGAAAAAGGCATTGAAAACTGGGGAAGTACCCTAAATATGGCGACTACTTTTCCCATTAAAACCTATAGCGAGTGGCAAGAATTTGAGTACTCTCGCGTGTCTAACCCCACCCGCAAAGATTTCGAAACGATGATTGCCCTTTTAGAAAATGGCAAACACGGATTTGGATTTTCTTCAGGGATGGCAGCGACTTCTTCGGTGTTTACAATGTTCGAGGCAGGTGATCACTTTGTGCTTAGTTTGGATATTTACGGAGGTACTTACCGCATTATCAATGATATATTCCGCAAGTTTGGCTTCGAGGCAACCTTTGTAGATACTACCGATTTACAACAGATAGAAGCAGCTGTGCGCCCTAATACCAAAGCTATTTTTATAGAAACTCCTTCCAATCCCCTTTTAGAAGTTACCGATATACGCGGCGTGGTAGCTATCGCTAAACGCCACAACCTGCTTTCAATGGTTGATAATACTTTTATGTCGCCCGTATTACAACGCCCTTTAGAATTAGGGGTAGATGTCGTTCTACACAGTGCAACCAAGTTTCTCGGGGGGCACAACGATATTATCGCAGGGGCTGTGGTGGTGAATCGCGACGATCTTGCCGAGAAAATAAGTTTTGCCCAAGTAGCTATAGGGGCAATTCTCTCACCTTTCGATAGTTGGTTGCTACTTCGCAGTATGAAAACCCTCAAATTAAGAGTTGAAAAAGCCCAAGCAAATACCCTTAAACTTCTTGATTTCTTGCGCTCTCACCCCGAAGTAGAGAAAGTGTATTACCCTACTGAGGCGCATAACAAAGGCAAAGCCGTGCACGAAAGTCAGGCTTCGGGAGGTGGGTCGGTATTTTCGTTCACTGTAAAGAGTGAAGCTAAAGCCAAAGCCTTTTTCGAGAGTTTGAAAGTAGCTCTTTTTGCAGTGAGTTTAGGCGGTGTAGAAACCTTGGTAACTCACCCTAGTACCCTCACTCACACCGAGTTTCCAGAAGAAGAAAAAGTGGCGCGTGGTGTTACGCGCACCCTTATCCGCGTAGCTGTGGGGATTGAAGATGCCGAGGATTTGATTCAAGATTTCAAACAAGCATTGGAGAAATAGGTGATAGACAATAGTAATGCAGATAAGTTTTGATTTAGACGGGACACTTATTCCTTACAATAATGAATTTCCTACTGAAAAAAGATCGTGGTGGGCGAAGTTATTGGGAATAGAGCCTATCCGCAAAGGGACGAAAACTCTTATCAAAACACTGCAATCTCAAGGTAATGAGGTGCATATCTACACTACTTCGTTGAGAAGTAAACCCTATATAAGACGAATGTTTCGATATTATGGCATCAAAATAGGGAGGATTATCACCCAAAAAGAAAATGAGCACACTTTACAATCTTTGAAAATTAGCGCTTCCAAGTATCCTAAAGCTTTTGGTTTTGACCTTCATATAGATGATGCTCAAGGCGTACAAAGTGAAGCAGAACAATATGATTTTAAAGTGATTATTATTTCTCCTACTGATACCTTTTGGATAGAAAAAATATTGAAATTACTTTGATAATCAACGCAATCTTTATGCATTGCTTTTCTGTGAAAAACACAAAATTCGTAGAATACTAAAAAAACTAAATACTAAAATATATGAGAGTAGCTGTAGTAGGCGTTACCGGAATGGTAGGTAACGTAATGTTAGAAGTACTTGCAGAACACAATTTTCCTGTAACCGAATTAATTCCTGTAGCCTCAGAAAAATCAGTAGGCAAAAAAATCGTCTTTAAAGGCACTGAATATACTGTGATTGGCTTGCAACAAGCCGTGTCACTCAAACCCGATGTAGCCCTCTTTTCAGCAGGCGCTTCTGTTTCTAAAGAATGGGCGCCTAAGTTTGCTCAGGTAGGTACAACTGTGGTAGATAACTCTTCGGCTTGGCGTATGGATCCTACCAAAAAATTGGTAATCCCCGAAATCAACGCCGATGTCCTTACCAAAGACGACAAAATTATTGCTAACCCCAATTGTTCTACTATCCAAATGCTCGTTGCTTTGGCTCCTTTGCAACGCAAGTATGGCATCAAGCGCGTGGTAGTCTCTACTTACCAGTCGATTACGGGTACAGGCGTAAAAGCTGTACGTCAGTTAGAGAACGAGTACAAAGGCGAAAAAGGTGAAATGGCTTATCACTACCAAATTCACCGCAATGCTATTCCGCACTGCGATGTTTTTGAGGAGAATGGCTATACTAAAGAAGAAATGAAACTCGTGCGTGAAACCAAAAAGATATTGCGCGACGATAGTATTGCCGTTACAGCTACAGCCGTACGTATACCGGTAGTAGGTGGTCACAGCGAAGCAGTGAATGTAGAACTCAAAACCGATTTTGATATAAATGAAGTACGCACTCTCTTAGCGCAATCAGCAGGTATCAAAGTGCAAGATAATACCGAAACCAATACTTACCCTATGCCTTTGTACGCTCACGGCAAAGATGATGTGTTTGTAGGGCGTATCCGTCGCGATGAGTCACAACCTAATACGCTCAATCTTTGGGTCGTTGCCGATAACCTTCGCAAAGGTGCTGCCACAAATACTATACAAATCGCCGAATATTTGATAAAAAATAAATTGTTATAGTATCCTAATAACTATCAATAAATTAGCCAATGAATCAATACCATTATTGACTCATTGGCTATTTTTTAGTGAAAAATGAAACATCTCAAACTCTTATCTCTTACTTGTTACCTCTTACTTTTTACCCTTACTTCCTGCGGTATTTTCTACAAGAAAATCACACCGCCTGAGGTAGCCTATCCATACCAGAAACCTCAAATTACAGCAATAAATGACTCGCTGCGGTATTTTGGTGATAACTATATTGCTAAAAACCAACAAGGTTTGTGGGAACTCTACCTTTCGGGGAATCCCTATCAATTAGGACTCAATTCGGGGGCTCTTACACTGCCTCTGTACCACCGTCAAGACAGTTTGCTATTCACCAAGCTGAACCACTTTGTACCTTCTGAACGCAAACAACGTTTTTTGCGCAAGTTCATCAAATGGTTCAACCGCGATATCAACAATTGTATAATTCCGCCCTTCAAACAAGAATTGTGGGGGCAAGCCCAATACTCCGATACGATTTTCAACTACTTAGCCCCTGCTTATCAGCGTACGCTCTACTTGCATTCAGCTCACGATTTGGGGCACGCTTTGCAAGATTTGATGCTTGTAGGTTGTTCATCATTAGCAGTTTGGGGTGATAAAACTGAAGACGGTCAGCTGCTCATTGGTCGCAATTTCGATTTTTACCTCTCCGATGATTTTGCTACCGAAAAGATTGTCCGCTTTGTGCGTCCTGAGGAAGGTATTCCCTTTATGAGTTACGCTTGGGGCGGAATGATAGGCGTGCTTTCGGGTATGAATCTCGAAGGACTTACAGTTACTATCAATGCTGGGAAATCGTCTATTCCTCTTAAAGCTCGTACCCCCATTTCACTCCTCTGTCGTGAGATTTTGCAATATGCTAAAAATATAGACGAGGCGATTGCTATTGCTAAAAAGCGCAAAGTATTTGTGTCCGAGGCTATAATGGTAGGCAGTGCCGCCGATGGCAAAGCGGTGATTATTGAAGTCTCTCCCAAAAAGTTTGGAGTATACGAAGCTCCTAATGCTGTGGTCTGTGCCAATCATTTCCAAAGTGAACCTTATAAAACCAACAAAAAGAATCTCAAACAAATAAACACCTCACACTCAGCCTATCGCTATGCCAAAATGCAGGAGTTTCTAACACAAGAACCTAAACTAACACCTTCAAAAATGGCTGCTCTTTTGCGTAGTACTGAGGGGCTACACGGCGATTCTATAGGTTATGGCAACGAGAAAGCTCTCAACCAACTCTTGGCACATCACGCGGTTATTTTCAAACCACAAGAACGCTTGGTGTGGGTATCGACAGCCCCTTATCAGTTAGGTACTTTTGTAGCCTACGATTTGAAAAAGATATTTTCAGGTAGCAACTATTCCTCTCATACGCCCTACCCTCAAAACTCCTCTTTAAACATTCCTGCCGACCCTTTTCTCTACAGCCAAGCCTTCAAAGATTACGAAGCCTACCGAGGGTTAGAACAGCAAATAGAAACCCATTTGCGCGAGCATACCCCTATAAACATAGACAAAGTAAAACACATCACTGCTCTCAATCCTCATTATTGGAAAGCCTATTACCTCTTAGGAAAAGCCTACCAAGCTCAAGGCAACACCTTCACAGCTCACCACCTCTTTCAAAAAGCCCTACAATGCGAAATTCCTTATAGCGAAGAACGAGAGAAAATAGAGAAATTAGCAAATTGAGAAGTTTGGAAATTAGCAAATTATGTGTAATTTTGCACCGATAATTTATATTATTTAATCAAATCAATAAATCTTATTTTTCGGTTGCTTTTACCTGTGTCAGGGTCTTTGCTACCCCAATCTTTTATGAGGCAATAAATACCATTGTGTTCTTTGAATATTTCTTTTTGACAACCATTACAAGTAATTCTTCTTTTTTCTTGTTGTCCATATATATCAAATCCTATTTCTGTAATGTTATGCTTACAGCTACAAGGTATAACTCCTTTAAGTCCGTCCATTTGCCATAAATTCCAAGAGATAATGTAAGCAATGTATTTAATAGATTTTTCTAAAGGGCGCTTACCAAACTTAGCTTCGTAATACTCTATGAATGAAACTAATAATGCTTCCCGAGCTAATAGTAAGTTATCACCTTGCCATTCAAATCCGTAAATATTTTTATAAGCCTCTTGTGCCATTTCAAGCCATTCGCCTGAAGAGGTTGTATTTTCTGAAATTATCCTGAGTTTGCGATCGAGCATTCCTATACGTTGTTCAAGAGGAACATATACACCTGTAGTCGTGTCATAACGGCTTACCAAGTAGGGGGCTTCTCCACAACTTAACTCTATTCGGGTAGCACGTACATAATCCTTCCACGTTTTTCCTTCAGGGAAAGTGATAGGAGCTTTTACTGCTTTCCAGGTGTGTTTTTCAGTATCTTCAATATTAAAAACCTCTTTACGACCAAACCACACTTCATCTACTAAATTATTTTGAGCGTTGCACACCCACGATGGGGTAAACACTTCTGCCATTCCTTTAGTGCGTTCTGTTTGTTCTTCTTTTGATTTGATAGCTCTGGGGCGGATCACATTGCCATTTTCACCCGTAATATGTTCTGTATTAATGGTATCAAAATAGGTATACCCTTCTCCTTTAGCGGCATAACTATCTGTAGCCCAAAAGATATTCTTTTGGGTAGTGTGATCTTTTAGTAAAAGCGTAAAAACATCTTCAGATTGTTTAAAGAGTTCGTTTTCACTTATATCAATTTCGTTTGCCATTAGTAGTTCCTATAATATAAATTATAACTAATATGGCTACATTTGAACTCTCTCTAAAACCTCGCTTGATTTATATCTTTACTATTGCCGATGAAGCTCATAGCGACTGCGTAAAAATAGGTGAAACTACTTTTAACGGTGATGGATTGCCCGAGGCTAATAGCAAAGAACTAAACAATGCCGCCCATAACCGTATTAAACAATATACCCAGACCGCTGGTATCAGTTACCAATTGTTACACACTGAACTCACTCTATTTTCTCGTGAGGGAAAGATAGGACTCTTTAATGATAAGGAGGTTCACTCTGTATTAGAACGTTCTGGAGTAAAGAAAAAGGCTTTCAAAGGGGCTACTGAATGGTACTGTTGCGACCTTGCTACGGCTATAAAAGCTATTGCTGCCGTAAAACAAGGTAGAAAAAGTCTGAAAACGGAGGATATTAGCACTACTGAAAACCCTATCATTTTTCGACCCGAGCAAGCTGATGCTATAGAACGTACTGAAAATCAGTTTAAAAAAGGGTCGCAGATGCTATGGAATGCTAAAATGCGTTTTGGGAAAACACTCTGTGCGCTGCAAGTAGCTAAAGACTTACAAATGAAGCGCACCCTTATCGTAACCCATCGACCAGTAGTAGATGCGGGTTGGTATGAGGATTTTAGGAAAATCTTCTATGATAGTCCTAATTATTACTATGGTTCTAGAGCTAAAGGAGAAAATGATTTTGCTTCATTGGAAAAACTTGCAAACGAAGGGGGTAATTATGTGTATTTTGCCTCGATGCAAGATATGCGGGGCTCTAAAGAAGTTGGTGGTAAATTTGATAAAAACAATGAGCTTTTCTCTACTACTTGGGACTTTTTGATAGTAGATGAGGCACACGAAGGTACTCAAACTGAATTAGGACAATCCGTGATTATGCACCTAAAAGGTACAGATACTAAAGTATTGCGCCTTTCGGGTACTCCTTTTAATCTGCTTGATGACCACAAGGAAGAGGAAATCTTTACGTGGGATTATGTGATGGAGCAAAAAGCTAAGATAGATTGGGAAATTACACACTTGGGAGATGCTAATCCCTATGCTTCCTTACCTGCTATTCATATTTACACCTACGATTTGGGCAGGCTGATGAGTGACTATAGCGATGATGAAAAAGCGTTTAACTTTCGTGAGTTCTTCCGTACCCGAGAGGATGGTACTTTTGTACACGACAAGGATATTGACCGTTTTTTAACTTTGCTTTGTGACGATAGTGAGAGTTTTTACCCTTATGCTAACGATACTTTTCGCAAGATTTTCCGTCATACGCTCTGGATACTACCAGGGGAAAAAGCCGCTAAAGCCTTCAGTACTAAGTTGCAGCATCACCCTATATTTGGGGCTTTCAAGGTAGTGAATGTAGCAGGCGATGGCGATGAAGAAGAAGAAAGCAGAGATGCTTTGGAATTAGTGGAAAAAGCTATTGGCAAAGATTCTGACCAAAGCTATACTATTACTCTATCCTGCGGCAGGCTTACTACAGGGGTGAGTATCAAGCCTTGGACAGGGGTATTTATGATGGCAGGGGCTTATAGTACCTCAGCTGCGAGTTATATGCAAACAATCTTCCGCGTGCAAACACCTTACACCCATAACGGGCGTATGAAAACCGATTGTTATGCTTTTGATTTTGCTCCTGATCGCACCTTGCGCGTACTTGCCGAAAGTGCTAAAGTATCGGCTAAAGCAGGTAAACAAACTGAAGAAGACCGCAAAATATTAGGCGATTTTTTGAACTTCTGTCCTATAATAGCTATTGAAGGTAGCCAAATGAAGCCTTATGATGTAAAAACAATGCTGGGGCAACTGAAGAGAGCGCAAATAGAAAAAGTAGTGCAATGCGGTTTTGAAGATGGGGCTCTCTATAATGATGAATTGCTGAAACTTACCGAAGTAGAACTCAAAGATTTTAGTGATTTGAAGGCTGCTATAGGGAAGACTAAAGCGATGCCACAATCGGGTGATATTGACATCAATAAACAAGGGCTTACTAACGAACAATATGCCGAGAAAGAGCGGCTTGAGAAAAAGAAGAAAAAAGACCTTACTCCTGAAGAGCAAGTTCGCTTGGAACAACTCAAAGCCCTTGGTAGTCAGCGGCGGGAAGCGATAGCTATTTTACGGGGTATTTCTATTCGTATGCCTTTGTTGCTTTATGGAGCTGAGATAAAAGAAGATGAAGATAAAGAGCTCGCTCTTGACAATTTTGAGCATCTTGTAGACGATACCTCGTGGGAGGAGTTTATGCCACGTGGGGTAACTAAAGAAGTTTTTGGGCGTTTTAAGCGTTATTACGACTCTGATATTTTCCGCGAAGCGGGTAAGCGAATTCGTGAAATGGCACGTATGGCAGACAAGTTTACCATAGAAGAGCGCATTAGTAGGATAGCGGCTATCTTTGCTACTTTTCGCAACCCTGATAAAGAAACGGTACTTACTCCTTGGCGGGTAGTGAATAGGCATCTGTCGGATTGCTTAGGAGGCTATTGTTTTATGGATGAGAATTTTGAGCAGTCCTTAGATGTGCCCCGCTATATAACCCAACAAGGGGTAACAGAGGAGGTATTTACCCCTAAGAGTGTGATTTTGGAAATCAACTCGAAAAGTGGGTTATATCCTTTGTATGCTACCTATAATATCTACCGTTCTCGTATAGAAGAAGCAAAGAAAAAATATAAAGAAGAAGTAGGTAGACAATTAGCACTGCAATTATGGGATGCGACCCTTGAAGAGAACATCTTGGTAGTATGTAAAACCCCAATGGCACGCAGTATAACCAAACGTACATTGGTAGGCTTTAGAGACACTGCTGTCCACGCCGAATACTACGGAGATCTTATTGAAAACCTCACCCAGAAGCCCGAAAGCGTAATAAACACCCTGCTCAGTGGCAAATTTTGGCATTTTAACAACAAAAAAAATATGAAGATAGACGCTATTATAGGAAATCCACCCTATCAGGTAACTGTAGCACAAAAAGATACAGATAATGGACAGAAAAGGAGCGCAAGTATTTTTCAACACTTTCAAACTTTAGCAGATAAACTATCCCCTCGCTTTATTTCTCTAATCTATCCAGGTGGTAGATGGATACACCAATCAGGAAAAGGAATGGCTGATTTCGGATATAAACAAATCAACGATAAACACTTGGCTCGACTACACTTTTATCCCATTTCAACAGAAATTTTTAATGAAGTTGCTATTGCTGATGGTTTATCAGTCGTTTTTAAAGATATGAGAAAAACAACACAAGGCTTTACATATCTTTACACAAAAGCAGGAACAACTATCCAAATGCAAGTTGCTAATCCGGGTAAAGTGCTTATGACTTTAGATCCTACAGCTGCAAAAATAAGTGAAAGAATACAACATATAGTAAAAGAACGGTTTAGCTATCTTCACGATTCTATACTTTCTCAAAAACTTTTTTCTATTGAAAGTGATTTTGTTGAACGTAATCCTTCATTGGTTAGAGAATATAAAGAAGGTGAAAAGTTACGAAAAAATGAGATAAAACTTTTTACTAATGACAAGGCAGGAAAAGCAGGTCGTTCGCAGTGGTATGTAGTTAATGAGGAGGTAATTACTTCTGGACGTGAATACCTACATAAATGGAAAGTTATAGTATCAAGTGCCAATGCTGGGGGACAAAAGCGCAGCAATCAACTTGCTATTGTTGATAATTATAGTGCCTTTGGTCGTTCAAGAATTGCCCTTAAAACATTTGAAACGGAGCGTGAGGCACAAAACTTTTTTGAATACTGTCAAACAGATTTAATACGTTATGCCTTTTTACTTACTGATGAAGCTCTCACTTCATTAGCTAAACTTGTTCCTGATTTAAAGGATTATAGTGATAAAAACAAGTATATTGATTTTTCAGCAGATTTGAATTCGCAGTTGTTCAAACTTTTTGAAATTGATAAAAAAATGCAAAATCTCATTACTCAAGTCTTACTTGAAAAAGATAAAAGATAGAATAAATAGCATACAGCAAGGAGAGCTGTACGCTATTTTTAGTTTTTAAACCATTGGCTTTATCATTCGTTCAATAAAAGCGATTTCATCTTCTGAAAGGTGATATTTAGTATAAAGTTGCTTATCAATTTCTTCAATGGTTTGCGACCAATCAATATTGCTTGAGGAGGTAAAGTCTTGTAAAGGGACAAAAGAATATGTGTCTCTTGTCATATTTTTGAGTTTCCTAATCCCTACCATAAATCTAAAGAATTTTGTTTTAGTGTATGTTATTACATTTTTTGCTTCTTCTTCATTTTCAAAAGGAGCAATAGCTAAAAATGTTTCTGTGCAAACAGTTTGATTATCTCCTAACTCTGCTTTTCCTATGATCTTAGCAGGTATAGGATTTCCTAATTGTCCTGCTGCACCATCTGCTTTAGAAATGAATACTTTCCATTTACTGGCTACATCCTTGTTTTTAAATACTTTATAGTCTAAAGGAAGATACTTCACACCTCTTTCTTTACCAAATCTCCCAAATATTTTCCATTGACTATGAATACTTGGTGTATCATCCAAAATACATTCTTTATCGTTGATACTAAAAGGATTTCTTGAAAGAACTATAGTAGAAAATGCTTTATCTGTACAAGTTTTAACTTTGTTGAGAATACTAACTGCATTAGAATCTCGTATGAACACATCAGTTCCTTCTTCAGACAGATAACGTTCATTATGAGTTATTGTATTATCTGCTGAATGAGTAAAAATACTGCATTTACCTAATTTTTCTTTTTCCCAAAGAAAATAACAAATACCACCTTCTATTTGAGCGGTAGAAAAGAGAAAAGAAGCATTCATATAATCGTGCAGTACACGAATACTACGATCTTTTATCATCTCAGTACGGAAATCATCAAGGCCTTTTCCTCCTGTCATCCAACGAGAAGGCATAACAATAGAAATATACTTAGGTTTTATCTTTTTAGAAAGTAAAACAAAATCTCCGTAAATTGCTTTAGAACTACTTCCTGTTCCACCTCCGTCCATTACCTGATAGGGTGGATTTCCTATAATAGCGTCTATAACAAGTTTTTCTTATATTGTAACCACTATAATATAAAATTCAAACAATATGGTTACAACCTTTGAAACTGCTCTCAAAGAGAGCCAAATGGCAGAAAATACCATCACTGCCTATCTATATGCTGTAAACGATTTCTACGGTAAGTACAAATCCCTCAGCAAGAAAAACCTTTTGCTCTACAAAACCTACCTTATCGAGCATTTTAAACCTAAAACGGTGAACTTGCGCATTCAGGCTCTTAATAAGTTTTTGGAACATATCGGTAAGCCTAAACTTCGACTTAAATCAGTAAAGGTGCAGCAACGCACCTATTTAGAAAATGTGATCAGTCAGGCTGATTACCTCTTTTTAAAAGAACAACTCCGAAAAGAAGAAAACCCAATGTGGTATTTTGTAGTGCGATTTTTGGCAGCTACAGGAGCAAGGGTTAGTGAGCTTATCCAAATAAAAGTAGAACACGTAAAAATCGGCTATTTCGATCTATACACTAAAGGAGGTAAAGTCCGCCGCCTATTCATCCCACTTCAGTTACGCGAGGAAACTATAAAATGGCTCACAAAAGAGCAAAAAACTTCGGGCTACCTATTTCTCAACCGCTTGGGAGAACGTATTACTACACGAGGTATTGCCCAAAAACTCAAACTTTTTGCTGAAAGATATGGTCTCAATTCTAAAGTCGTCTACCCACATTCATTCAGACATAGATACGCTAAAAACTTCTTGGAAGCCTTTAACGACATCTCTCTTCTTGCCGACCTTATGGGGCACGAAAGTATTGAGACTACTCGTATTTACCTCAGGCGAACAGCCTCAGAACAGCAGGCTATTGTAGATAAGATTATTACTTGGTAGTGAAATATCCATCGCGCAAATTTGCTAATTTACAAATTTGCTAATTGCCAAATTATTTGTACCTTTGCCCCTTGTAAATATTTTAATTATCAATTGTTCATTCAATGAAAATATCCTATAACTGGTTAAAACAATATTTGAAGTTAGACCTGCCTGCTGAAGATACAGCAGTAATTCTTACTGATTTAGGTTTAGAAGTAGAAGGTATTGAACACTTCGAAAGTGTAAAAGGCGCTCTCAAAGGCGTAGTCGTAGGTCACGTGCTTGAGTGCGAAAAGCACCCTAATGCCGATAAACTCAAAATCACTAAAGTAGATATAGGCGGCGATGCTCCTCTGCAAATCGTTTGTGGCGCTCCTAACGTCGCCCAAGGGCAAAAAGTACTCGTAGCAACCATAGGCACTGTATTATACGATAAAGACGACAAGCCTTTTGAAATTAAAAAAGGAAAAATCCGCGGTGAAGAAAGCTTTGGAATGATTTGCGCTGAAGACGAACTCGGATTAGGCGAAAGTCACGACGGTATTATGGTGCTCGATGATAAATATGAAGTAGGAACTCCTGCAAGTAAAGTATTTGAGGTAGAAACCGATGAAGTTTTTGAAATCGGTCTTACCCCTAACCGCGCCGATGCAATGAGCCACTACGGTGTAGCGCGCGACTTGCGTGCCGGATTGATACAGAAAGGCACCTCTTTAGAGCTTATTACCCCTTCAGTAACCAAATTTCACATCGATAACCGCTCAATAAAAATGGATATAGAGGTACAGAACAAAAAACTCGTGCCTCGCTACACTGGCGTAACTATCAGCAATGTACGCGTTGGTGAATCGCCTATGTGGTTGCAAAACAAACTGAAAGCCATTGGTATTACCCCTAAAAATAACGTAGTCGATGCTACTAATTACGTATTACACGGAATGGGGCAACCTCTCCACGCTTTCGATGCCGACCATATTATCGGACGTAAAATAGTGGTAAAAAATGCCGAAGAAGGCACCAAATTTAAAACCCTCGATGGAGTAGAACGTACCCTCAGTGCCGAAGATTTGATGATTTGTGATGCCGAAAAACCTTTGTGCATAGCAGGGGTATTAGGCGGTGAAAATTCTGGTGTTACGCCATTTACACGCAATATTTTCTTAGAAAGTGCTTATTTCAATCCCGTTTCAGTACGTAAAACCGCTAAACGCCACGCAATTAATACCGATGCCTCTTATCGATTTGAACGTGGTATCAATATCGAAGATTGCAAGTATGCACTGATGTATGCTGCTGTACTAATTGAAAATATTGCTGGTGGTGTCATCTCTTCCGATGTGATAGATTTTTACCCTAAAAAACAAGAAGATTTTCAGGTATTCCTCGCTTTTGAGAATGTCGATAAACTCATCGGTCAGAAAATCTCTCGCGACACCATTAAGTCCATTCTTCACTCCCTTGATATCAAAGTCAATTCGCTCACCGAGCGCGGTTTAGGACTCTTAGTGCCTTCCTATCGTGTAGATGTACAACGCGAAGCCGATGTGATTGAAGAAATCCTCCGTATCTATGGCTACAACAATATTGATATTAGCGAAAAAGTGAACGCTACAATGGCACATTCTGATAAGTATGCCGACCATAATATACAGAATGTAGTAGCCGAACAATTAGTCGCTCAAGGATTTTTGGAAATTATGACTAATAGCCTTGTGTCCGAAAAAGAAATCATTACTTATACCGAGAATCCTCAGCAAGCCGTAAAACTCCTCAATCCGCTCAGCAGTGATTTAGGATATATGCGCAAAAATCTCGTGTTCTCTGGTTTAGAAGTGATTGCCTACAACAACAACCGCAAGCGTTCCGATTTGAAATTGTTTGAGTTTGGTAAAAACTATCACTATATCGATGGTAATTATACTGAAGATAAGCATTTAGCGCTCTATCTTACAGGGAATACCCAACCCGAAAACTGGGGAAGTCCAGCACAAAAAGTCTCTTTCTTCCAACTCAAAGGAGTCGTAGAATCTCTTTTTGAACGTCTCGGATTAAAAGAAATAGTTACCTTGCCATTAGAAGCTAATGAAGTTGTATACAGTGAAGGTTTCCGTTGGCAAATAGGGGAGACCCTTTTAGGAACCATAGGTGTTGTAAAAACCAAAGTACTCAAAGAGTTTGGAATCAAGCAAGAAGTACTCGTTGCCGATTTGAATTGGGAAGTGATTGTAGCACAAGTACAAGGGCATAAAGTAGTCTATAAAGAAATACCTAAATACCCCGAAGTACGCCGTGATTTAGCTCTCTTGCTCGACGATAAAGTAACTTTCGCCGACCTTTATAAAGTAGCATATACAACTGAAAAAGACCTCTTGCAACGCGTGAACCTTTTCGATGTATATCAAGGCGATAAACTCCCCGAAGGCAAAAAGAGTTATGCTCTTAGTTTCGTCCTTCAAGACGACAACAAAACCCTTACCGATAAACAAATCGATAAAACGATGCAACGCCTACAAGATGCTTTTGAAAAGCAATTCGGCGCAGCAATTCGTTAAAAATTAAAAAACCTATATACTTTGCCAAAGTCCTAAACACTTCTTGTGCTGTGAACTTTGGCAAAGTTTTTTATACTCCCACTGCTCCCATAACTCCCATAACTCTTACTTTTCCCCACCACTCTCGCCCTCGCACTTTGCTAATTCACTAATAATTCCTACCTTTGCACTTTGTAAAGAATACTCTCCCTAAACACTAAAAAAAAATGTCAGAAGAATTAAAAGAACAACGGTCTAATAATTTTATAGAAAATATCATTGAGGAAGACCTCTCTGCAGGTTTCCCCGCCAACGCTTTGCGCTTTCGCTTCCCTCCAGAACCCAATGGCTACTTGCACCTCGGTCACGCTAGCTCTATCTGCCTCAACTTCGGATTGGGCTTGCGCTACAACGCCCCTGTAAATTTGCGTTTCGACGATACCAACCCATCTAAAGAAGAACAAGAATATGTAGATGCAATTCGTCGCGATGTAGAGTGGCTCGGATTCAAATGGGATAAAGAATGCTATGCTTCCGACTATTTTCAAGAACTTTACGACTGGGCGGTAATGCTCATCAAACAAGGAAAAGCTTATGTCGATAAACAAACCTCCGAAGAAATTGCTGCTCAAAAAGGCACCCCAACGGTGGCGGGTACCGAGAGCCCCTATCGCAATACCTCTCCTGAGGAAAACCTCGCCCTTTTTGAACGTATGAAAAACGGTGAGTTCGAAAATGGTACCTATGTACTCCGCGCCAAAATAGATATGGCATCGCCTAATATGCTAATGCGCGACCCTATCATCTACCGTATTATGAACGCTTCACACCATCGCACAGGCGACAAATGGCATATCTACCCTATGTACGACTGGGCGCACGGCGAAAGCGACTACCTTGAACAAATATCACACTCCCTTTGTACATTAGAATTCTTACCACACAGAGAGTTGTACGATTGGTTTTTAGATCAAGTATACGACAACACTCGTACCCGTCCTAAACAACGTGAGTTTGCCCGCCGCAACCTCAGTCACACCATTGTAAGTAAGCGAAAACTCTTACAATTGGTAACCGAAAATTATGTGGCTGGCTGGGATGACCCTCGTATGCCTACTATCTCAGGTTTGCGCCGCCGTGGATATACCCCCGAAGCCATTCGCAAATTTGCTGATACCATTGGTATTGCCAAACGCGAAAACCTCATCGATGTATCGCTATTGGAATTCTGCGTGCGCGAAGACCTCAATAAAAAAGCTAACCGCGTAATGGCAGTCCTCGACCCCGTGAAGGTAGTGATTACCAATTATCCTGAGGGACAAGAAGAATGGCTTGACGCCGAAAATAATCCTGAGGTTACCCCTATGACCTTCCGCAAAGTGCCTTTCAGCCGTGAAATCTATATCGAGCGCGACGACTTCCGAGAAGAAGCTGATAAAAAGTATTTCCGATTGAAATTAGGAGGTGAAGTACGCCTTAAAAATGCTTATATCATCAAAGCTGAAAGCGTAGTGAAAGACGCTCAAGGGAATATTACCGAAATTCATTGTACTTACGACCCCGAAAGCCGCAGTGGTAGTGGTACCGAGGCGAGTATGCGTAAGGTAAAAGGTACATTGCATTGGGTATCAGTAGCTCACGCAATAGAAGCCGAAGCGCGCCTCTACGACCGTCTATTTACTGTTCCAGAACCCGATCGCCAAGAAGATAGTTTCTTAAACTACATCAACCCCGATTCTCTAAAGGTAGTAACTGCTTACGTAGAGCCAAGTCTCAAAACTGCTCAAGCAGGCGACACAGTACAGTTCCAACGTTTGGGCTATTTCAGTGTAGACCCCGATACTACCCCCGAAAAATTGGTGTTCAACAAAACCGTCGGCTTAAAAGATACTTGGGAAAAAATAAAAAATGAATAACCCTAAACTTTCATTCTACTTGTTAGCCTCATCCGACTCGTCTGACTTGTCTGCCTTGTCTGATAACTCTACTCTGTCCGACTTGTTCCAATAGTCTAACAAAATTAATAAACCACTTTAAAAATGACAACTTTTTTGAAACAAAAAGGAGGATATAAGAAATTACGTGTTTATCAAGTATCAGTGATTATTTATGACATAACCTTTTATTTTGTGCAACACTTTCTTAAAAAAGGAGACCGCACCATTGACCAAATGTTGCAAGCAGCACGTTCTGGAAAACAGAATATTGCGGAAGGAAGTCAAGCAGCTACCACTTCTGCCGAAACAGAAATAAAGCTAACAAATGTTGCAAAAGCGAGTCTTGAAGAGCTATTGCTTGATTATGAAGATTATTTAAGAGTACGAAATAAAGTTCAATGGAAAAAGGGGCATCCTCGTTTTGAGAAAGTTCGTGCTTTTGCCTGTAGTCAAGAAATCTCTTGGAAGTATCCTACTTTGCTCCCTAAATGTGATGATGAAGCATTGGCAAACCTCTGTATCACTCTCATTCAACAAGCAACTTATATGCTTAGACATTTAATAGAAAAACAACAGGAAATGTTTTTACAGCAAGGAGGTATAAGAGAACAAATGTCTTTCGCAAGAAGTAAAAATAAGTATCACAATGAAAAATTTGATTAATCTATAATTAATTCATACCTTTGTCCCTTTTTAAAAAGTATATTAAAAACCGTAATAATGAACAGACAGGAAATAATAGACCTTACTACCCGTATTTTTGTAGATGAATTTGAAGTAGATGGTAGCGTGATTGCTCCCGAGGCTAACTTCCGCGAATCTTTAGGATTAGATAGCCTCGACTACGTAGATTTGGTGGTGATGATTGAACAAGAATTCGGTGTGAAATTGGTAGAAGCCGATTTCAAACCTATCGTAACCTTCAACGACTTTTACACTACCTTAGAAAATAAAGTGAATGCACACTAACGACGAAGGTAAAACCAAATGGCAAGGAAAATCCAAAGGTACCGTACTGGGTTATAGTATCTTTGTATGGCTGATGAAGCACTTGGGTATTTATGCTGCTTATATACTATTAATATTTGTGGCATTCTACTACTTTTTGTTTGAGTGGCGCTCCAATGGCTATATGTATTACTATTTCCGCCATCGCTTGGGATATAACCCCCTCAAAGCTGTCGTTTGCCTCTACCTCAATTACTTTACTTTTGGACAAACTATTATTGATAAAATCGCTATTTTAGCAGGACTCGAAGATAAATTTACTTATGAGTTCGATGGTGTCGAAAATTTGTATAAACTCCTCGACCAGCAACAAAGTGGCGTACTCATTTCCGCACATATCGGTAACTTTGAAATAGCCGAACCTTTTTTTAGAAAAATAGACCTCAATTTGCAAATCAGTACGGTAACTACCGATATGGAACACTCCGTAATCAAAGAGTATTTGGAGTCGATTTCTAAAAATAAACCCTCGAATCAGTTTATCTATGTGAAAGAAGATATGTCGCATATCTTCAAAATCAACGATGCTATTGGCGACAACAAGATAGTGTGTTTCACGGGAGACCGATATTTTGAGGGCGTGCGTTCGCTCAAAGGAACATTGTTGGGCGCAGAAGCTACCTTTCCCGCAGGTCCTTTTTTTATAGCCTCCCGCTTGAAAGTGCCAGTGCTTTTCGTTTATGTGATGAAGGAAAGTAGGTTGCATTACCACCTATATGCCCAAGTAGCTGAAGTAAAAAATCGCGATGCCCAAACTCTACTTAATGCCTATACCAAAAATATGGAGCAGATGCTCAAAAAGTACCCACTACAATGGTTTAACTATTTCAACTTTTGGGATGAACAATGAAACGCGTATTAGTAGTATATTATACCCAATCGGGGCAACTCAAAGAGATTATCGATAGTGTACTATCCCCACTCACGGAGGTAACTATCGACTTTTTGCCTATTGATACAGCTACTCCTTTTCCTTTCCCGTGGACGGACGATACATTCTTTGACGTTTTCCCCGAGTCGTATTTGCAAATCCCCCAACCTCTACAACCTTTTAACCTCCCTCATACCGATTACGATTTAGTGATTTTAGGCTACCAAGTGTGGTATCTCTCGCCTTCTATCCCATTTAATTCCTTTTTGCAACACCCCGAAGCTAAAAAGCTCCTCTGTGGCAAACCTGTCATTACCATTTCAGGCACTCGCAATATGTGGGTAATGGCGCACCAGAAAGTAAAAAAACTCTTAACCGACTGTGGGGCGCATTTAGTAGGCAATATTGCCCTTACCGATAGGCACCACAACCATATCAGTGTGATTACCATTGTGCAGTGGCTCTTTTCGGGCGACAAGAACAAACGCTATCTCGGTGTATTCCCCAAAGCAGGTGTTGCCGATAAAGACATACAAGGCGCGAGTGTATATGGTACGCTTATCGCCTCTCACCTGCAAACCGGTGATTACACAGGACTGCAGCAAGCAATAGTAGCCCACGGAGGCGTGTATTACAAGCGTTTTCTCCTTTCGGCAGAGAAGAAAGGCAATCGCCTTTTTGGCATTTGGGCAAAGATGATTTACGGCAGTAAGAAGCGCAAATTCCTGCTAAAATGTTTCCGCATCTATCTGTATATCGCTATTTGGGTACTAATGCCCATCGTATGGTTGCTATACTGGCTCACCTACCCATTATTCTTTTGGAAAGTAGAGAAAGACGTGAAGAAATTGATAATTGACAATTAAAGAATATGGAATATATAGAATTTGAAAATGAGTTTAAGGCCTTTATGGAAAAAGAAGGGTTGAAAGATAATACTCGTAGAAATTATATTAGCTGGTTACGATTTATAGCCAAAGAGGGATTCAGTATTAGTAGAGATTTAGTTGATAATAATACTATTATAAATCATCTTGAAAAGAATAAATCGAAGAGAAGTATATATCTAAATGAAAACAACAATGATTATTCTGATTTTAAAGCTGCTCTCAATAAGTACAGAAAATTCATTGCTACGAAATCTGATTTAATTGCTACGAAATCTGATTTAATTGATGATATAGAAGCAATTATAAAAGATGAAATTATTCCTAAAACAGAGAAAAAGCGGTTAATATCTGCAAGAATAGGTCAAGGGAATTATAGGGAAGAATTAATAAATCTTTGGAAGAAATGTGCTGTTTCTGAATGTGAAATGACAGATGTATTAATAGCATCACACATAAAACCTTGGAGAGAATCTACAAATAAAGAAAGATTAGACCCTTATAATGGACTTTTGCTATTACCCAACTATGATAAATTATTTGATAAAGGGCTTATTTCTTTTGAAGATAATGGCAAAATAATTATTTCTCCTCTTATAAAAGAAGAAGAGTATAAAGTTTTAGGTATTAGTCCTAATGATGAACTCTTTAAGGTTTATGATGAAAATAAACCTTACTTAGAAGAACATAGAAGAATAGTATTTCATCAGGAATAATATAGTCTATTTTTGATAAACATATACAAAGAAAATAATAAAATGGAACAACAAAATATTTCTGAAAATAAGAATCTGCAATTCGGACCGCACAAAGACCTATTAACAGTCGATATGCTACTGAACGGTTACGAGAGTTACGGTATTGGATGGCTACAACAAACAATGGACGGGCTCTTGGCGGCGAGACGTTCAAAAGAATTTATGAATTCTTTAACAACAGAACAAGCAAAAGATTATATGGAACAACAAGCAAAGAGGTCTGGAACTTTGTAGTAGTTGTTTTCAATAACAACCTGTTACCTGAATAATATGAACGTTTATATAACAAAAGCAAGTAAATATTTACCTAACAATCCCATTGGCAATGAGCAAATGGAGACTTTCTTAGGTCTCATAAACCAAAATGCCTCTAAAGCACGACGCCTCGTGCTCCGCAACAATGGTATTCTCACCCGTTACTATGCCCTCGATGAGCAAGGTAACCCTACTCATAACAATGCCCAGCTTACGGCTTTGGCAGTACAAAACCTATTGGATGGCGAAGTGCCTTGGGATACTATCGAGGTGCTCTCTTGTGGTACCTCTACCCCCGATGTGCTCTTGCCCTCGCACACCTCTATGGTACACGGACTCTTGGGCGGACACTCAGTAGAACTGAATGCCTCTTCAGGAGTGTGCAACTCAGGAATGAATGCCCTTAAATTTGGGTACTTATCAGTAAAGGCAGGCAATAGTGCCAATGCAGTATGCACAGGCTCTGAACGTGTATCGGCGTGGTTGCGTGCCGATAAATACGAAAACGAAGTACAACTCTTAGCTGAATTGGAAGCACACCCTGCGATTGCCTTTAAAAAAGATTTCTTGCGCTTTATGCTCTCCGATGGGGCAGGGGCTTTTCTGTTAGAAAACAAACCGCGTGAAGGTGCTTTGCAAATAGAGTGGATGGACGCTTATTCGTATGCTCACGAGCTCGAAGCGTGTATGTATGCCGGTGGCGACAAGCTCCCCGATGGCAACCTCAAGGCTTGGAGTGAATATCCTGCCGAAGCGTGGCTTAGTGAATCTATCTTTGCTATCAAGCAAGATGTGAAGCTGCTCAATGAGAATATTTTGCTAAAAGGCGCTGAGAGTATGCGTGCTACCTTAGATAAACACCAACTGTCGGCAGATGATATTACCTATTTCTTACCTCATATCTCGTCTTGTTATTTCAAAGAACGCTTGTATGAAGCCCTCAAAACAGTAGGTATCGACCTTCCGTTAGAACGTTGGTTTATCAACCTCCCCGAAGTAGGCAATGTAGGCTCTGCTTCCGCTTATTTGATGTTAGAAGCCTTGATGCATTCAGGGAAACTCAAAACGGGCGATACTGTTTTGCTATCAGTGCCTGAGAGTGGTAGATTCTCCTATTCTTACGCTTTTTTAAAGGTCGTTTAACTATGGTTTTACCAATTACAGATAAAAATAAAATTCTCACCCTTATACCCCAGCGCACTCCCATTGTAATGGTAGATGCTCTTTGGGAATATACCCCTACCGAGGGAGTGGCAGGGCTCACTATTGTCCCTAATAACCTCTTTGTACAGCAAGGGATATTCTTAGAAAGCGGACTTATAGAGCACATTGCCCAAAGCATTGCCTTGCACAAAGGTTATTACTACTATCTCAACGGAAAACCTGCTCCTATGGGGTATATAGGAGCGATTAAAAATATAGAAATACAATCGCTACCCAAAGTAGGCGATAGGCTTAAAACACACATCACCATTCTCCAAGAGTTTATGGAGGTGACCCTCGTGACAATGCAAACCTTTATAGGTGATACCCTCATTGCACAAGGCGAAATGAAAACCGTACTCACACCCAATTCCTAACCCCTAACACCTAGCCCCTGACACCTGAATATGAACATCTCTATCCACAAATATCTCCCTCACCACCCACCGATGCAAATGGTCGATACCATTACCGACATCAGTAATACGCACGTAGTTACCGAATTTACGGTAACTGATAGCTGTATTTTTGTAGAAAATGGAATGTTTGCCGAAGTAGGGCTCATCGAAAATATGGCACAAACTTGTTCGGCAATTGTGGGGCAGTTTCTCTTTGGTATAGAAGATACGTCAAACTATGTGATAGGCTACATCAGTGCGATTAAGAAGTTGGAAATCTTTACTTTGCCTAAGATACAAGAAGTTGTGCGCACCGAAGCCGAATTGCTTTCTCGTTTTGATAGCGATGAGTATTACCTCTGTGCAATGCGCTGTAATGCCTTTGCCGATGGGGTGCATCTGGCAACAGCCGAATTAAACTTAGTGATTAAAAACTTAACGGAATGAAAGAAACTGAACTACCTCAGGAAAAAGGTGCCTTGCGCGACCTTACGGAATTGTGTTACGTAACCGATGACGAAGGGAACTATACTACCCGTCTCAGTTCAGGCTGGGAGGTGAAGAATATTGCTTTAGAAGTCTCCTTAGGCAGGTTACAAGAGCAGATTGATGAAGCTAAAGCCGATGCCATAGCAGGGCGCAAAAGCCCCATAGTGTATTATATGCTTCTCAACCGTATGGATTGGGCTGTCCTCGCCGATGCTATGCACCGCTGGCAATGGGTTATCAAGCGTCACGCCAAACCTTCGGTATTCAAAAAACTATCGGCTAAAACCCTACAACAATATGCTGAGGTATTTGGTATCACAGTGGAAGAACTCACACATTTTAGCTGAGCAAAAAGTCTCCTATGTGTTTCTTTAAAATGCGTTGTATATAGGTTTTAAGTTCACTCTCTACACTAGGTTTAGAGGCTATAAGTGCAATTTGAGGTTCAAAAAAGGTGTCATCTACTATTTTTTCTCCTTCTTCATCGGGGAAAAGGGCAAACAATCCATTAATTTTCTTGTAACGATCCCCACTGATACCTGTGCGGGCGATGTATTTCTTCTCTAATGATGGTAAATGCAAGAATTTCACATTTTTCAACACCGAATATTTAGCATCAAAAAGGTAATAGAAGGTTTCTTCCGCCTTTTTGTCTATAATTTCTATAATAAAATCGGGGTGGTAGTACTCTTCAGGGCTTACACAATCGATACGGCGTAGCAAAGTGCTGTGGTAATTGCTACTTTCGGGGTAATATTTGTGCTCATAGAAGAGATTTACTGCAAAGAAATCGTTTGTAAACTCCATTTTCTCAACAATAGGCTCGTCTTTTCGCAATGCCACCTTCACATTGAAGAAGGCGATTTTGAGGCTCGAGCGCAACGCATCTATCAGCTGGAAGAGGTTGTACAATTCGTAAAGCTTGCTCAACTTACTGATGTTGAACAGCTTGAAATACCCAGTGATGTCGAGTTTGTAGTCGTTGAGTTTGCGTATTAGCTCGTAGGCGCGTTTGTAGTGCGGTCGCTGAATGAATATAGAGGTGAGCACAGGGTGTTCGGCTTTTGGGGTTACCTCTGGAAAAATGCGACGGTAACTCTGCTCCAATTTCTTCACTCGCTGTTCTACCTTGCTAATTTCTTCAAATAGGCGGATGAAAGGCAAGCGTTTCAGGTCTTTAAAATCTACAAAATACTCTTCAGAATCTTCAGTATCCGACCAATTAGTGACCGTAGATTTCAGTTCGATGTCGCGTTTGAGGGAGCGGAGTTTTTTTAGTATCACAAAAAAGATACCCATCACCACTTGGTTCTCATAAGTATTACAGTCGCGGGTTTCCACTTCGGTGTGGATGTTATCGATCATTCCGTAGTGGTTGCCGAGTTGTACTGCTTTGTGATGCCCTTTAAAAGCATCGTCGAACTGCACTTCGTCTAAATTGTTGATAATCCACTGTACAGTGTTAGCACTCACTTTGTTAGAATTGAAAGGCAAGACGGTAGTTTTCTTTCTCAGTACGAAATGAGGTTGCTTTTCAAAGTAAGGTAACAGTTTTTCGAATACCGTTACAAAGTGAGTTATCAAAGTGATGAATTTGTTCATCTGCCCCACTTCGTTAGGTTTGTTCTTTACTTCTACACTGTTTTTGGAGTAGAACACATCGAAAAGGCGGTCTTCTTTTTGCCATAAATAGGTGAAGAGTCCTTCTATTTCCGAAAGTCTCAACTTACTGATACGCACATTGAAGGGGTATGTTTTTCCGCCTATTGTGAGTTGAGTACCCCCAAAATAATCTTCAAAATAGCGTTGGGGCATCAGTACGATTTTTGTTCTATCCAAGCGCAAGTACTCTGAGGGCAAGGGAGTGCCTTCGATATTAGGATTCAGGTCGTCGTTGTTTTCGGGGAAGAAAACCATTTCGTAAACCCCCAATTCCTGCACGTTGTACACACCGTCCTCCAAGAGTACTTCACGGCGTTCGTCGTTTTGTATTTCGTAAACTCTAAGCATACGACAAGGTGAGGAAATAGCTGTAGTTACCTCCTAAAATTTCGTTGTTTTCGCCTATTTCAATCATTTTATCCAATATCTTTTCCGATATTTTCATCTTGTTCTCGTTCAGCAATTGCGAAAGTCGGTCGATATAAACTTTAAGGTTTTCACCTTGTACGTTGATCATCGGCAAGAGGCGTTGTGCAATGCAATAGTCTAAGAGTACATACTCGTTGAGCCCAGCGATGTGTTTTGCCATACTGCAATACTTTTTGATGCCCATTTCCACGCGATAGCTGATAGGCAAGCGCAGTTTTTTGAATAGTTCTTTAATTTCTCGAAATACTTTGTCGTTCTCGTCGTCGCTGAAGCTAATCACTTCTTTATCATTCTTTTGGAAATCGAGAAGGTGGAAAAACTCAATGCATTTTTGGAACGAAATGCGCAAGGTTTCTACTTCTTCTTTGGTGATAAAGTGAACGCTTTGGTTGAGTTCGGGTAGCTGGATAATGTTCGTTCTATCGATTACACGCGGTGAAAGTGGTTCGGTGGTATAATCGTAGTTGATAGTAGCGATGAAGCGGAGGTTGTTCGCATACTTGAGTGTGTGGTTGTTACCCAACTGGATAGAGAGGTAGTCGCCTTCTTGAGCGATGGTATCGGTAAGGTTATAGAAGTTTGACCAATAGTGCTCTATAGGGCTGAGGTTGGCTTCGTCTAAGATGATGAAAGCCAAAGGAGCGCTGAAGAACGAGTGTTGTTCTACCTCGTAGTTGAGTTGCTCCAAGAGTTCGTATACGCCGGTGGGGGCAGAGTGGAACTTATCGGTAAGCGGGTTTTGGAAGCCGATAAGGTCTTTAGGTGATGACCAGCCACGGCTCACCGATACTTCGGTAACGCGCTCTTGAGGGGCTAATATTTGGGTGAGCAAGCGCGCTAAACTCGTTTTTCCTGTACCAGGTAAGCCCGCTAAAATGGTGAGTGTATTTTGGTGTATAGCGATGAGCAGATTGTCGATGAAATGCGTTTCGAAAGCACGTCCGTTTTTAGAGAGAATTTCCTTTATTTTATCTCTGAAAGCGGCATAAGTATCGAAAGCATCGGTGATACTGAAGTCGGTAAAGGTTCTTTGTTGTGTTTCCTCGTAGAGAGAGAGGTTGCGACCGCTCAAAAAGTCGAAATACTTTTTGTGTTTGAAGAGGTTGACGAGTTCCTGCTGGGCGTCGCGTTGAGCGTGTTTGTTCTCGAGCAACAATTTATCAACAAAAGCCGTTAAATCGTCTTTTTCTTTGCGTAAAGCTACTAATTGTTGAGAAATTTGCTGGGTTTCGCTTTCAATTTCGGCAGCGAGATTGGCTTTTTTCTCGGTAAGAGCTTTTACTTCCTGTTCTAAGGCGATTTTTTCTTTGGCGAACTTCTCTTCTTTAATTTTAGTGAGGTTTTCGAGCTCGTTTTGAGTGTCGTCTACCTTTTCTTGTAATTCTTGCAGGCGTTTTTCCTGACTGCTCACTTGGCTTTTCAGTTCTCTTTCGCGCTCGGTGAGGTTTTCGATAATCTCGTTTAAGCGTACTTTTTCGGGGAATATTTCACTGATTTTATAGTCGCTAATAAGTTTTTCATTGGCTTTTTCCAAGATGTCGTACACGCGGCGGTTTTCCTTGAGATAAGTTTCAATGGCTTTGTTTTGGCGCATTGTTTCGATGAGGTCGAGCATTTCTTGCTGTTTGCGTTTGTTGAGCAGGGCAGGGTTATGCTTGATGCGTTCGGCAAAGTCGTTGAGTATTTCCTTGTCGTCTTTAAAGTCTATTTCCTTGATAAATTCAAACTTACTAAAGCCGATGATATGTACTTTTCGGGTAAACCCAAAATTCTGAAATTCTATATAACTATTGTCGGTAATTTGGTATTCGCCAAAAGGATATTCTTTTTTGAAGTATTTTTGTACAGAAAAGGTATTGTCTTCATCTTGACTTGCAATGATAAAGGGTCCAACGATTTTTTCTTCGGTTTCTATAAAAAGAGGCTGACTGTAGCGCGCGTATACATCGGAAATGAGGGAAGTAAAGGGGGTTTTTACCTTTATTTTAGCTTGAGATTCTAATATTTCACCTTCTAAAATTTCTATAATTTCCTCTTTAGAAGTAAAATTGAGGTTGTTAGCGAAGGTTTTGCATTTAGGATATTTATCGTCGTCGTAGTTGGTAGCGACGATAGTACCGTACGAAATTTTTAGGATTTGGTACAAGTTATCGAATCTATCAAAACTTTGTTCAGGTTTGAAGTGGTTGATAGGCACCTGAATTTTATCCATATCATAACGGTCGATATTTTCTACTTTTCCCGCTCTTTTATCTACATATAACAATGGGCGCACCGATTTATCGGGGTTGTCCTCATCTTTGATTACCAAGATATAGTTCTCGTTGCTATATCTCAAATTTGGATTTTCTTTATAACTAAAATCACCTTTAATATCTTCTATTTTCATATTACTATTTGTTAATTTGCTGCAAAGATAAAAATAATTTGCCGATTTGCCAATTTGTCGATTTAGCCCCCGTCCCCCCGAAGGGAGACAAGCCGGTATGAACCGCACGGGTGATTGCTAATTTACTAATTTGTTAATTGTTAATTGATTTTTTATGCGTTATACTTTCCTTTTTTCCATATTTCAATAGAGTTGATGATATTTTGCCAAAGGATATAACAACCTGGGCCTACGGTAGAAAGCGGATGCAGGTAAGTGGCTGCTATCCAGATAGCAAAGGCGGTGTTCTTCTGTCCTAAGGCTTGTCCTGCCTCTATCGAAGAGTTGAAAAAATTACCTATACGCCACCCTATAGCGTATTGTAGTAAGCACAATGCCAAGCCTAAAAAGCCTATGAGCAACAGAAATAATACGCTTGTTTCCGCGTGAAAAATGTTCTTTAGTGTAGTGCCGGTAACGATCATCAGTGAGCAACCCCATAGATAAAAAGATAGGTCGGGGATGTGGATGAGCCATTGGTGAAAGCGGTGGAGTAGGGGGAGGGTTTTGGTAAGCAATGCCAATAGCATCGGTACGACTAATACGAGGCATACTTTCTGCATTATCAGCGAAAAAGCACTCCAAAAGGTCATTTGAGAAGCGGGTTCTATCAGCGGGAAACACACAGGTATGAGTAGTGCACAAAGCAAGTTGGATACAAAAGTATAAGTAGTCATCTGCTCTAAATTACCACCGAGTTTGAGAGTTACTACCGCTGCTGCTGCCGCACAAGGGCTTATAATGCACGCCAATACGCTTTCCAAGAGTATCAGTTCTTTACCGTGGATGCCAAAGAAGAGAATTGCCCCCGTGATACTTCCTACCAAAACACACTGCACTGCTATCATCCACCAATGCCAAGGTACAAGTGCTAACCTTTTGAAATCGACCTTGCAAAAGGTTACGTACAAAATGAGGAACATAAAAAGCGGCAAAATAGCATCGAATATGGGAGCAAGCCATTGTGAAGCTCCTTCTAATGCTGGTACGTAATAAAATACCAAATACGCTACTGCTCCTATACCCATTGAAAGGGGGAGCGTCCAGTTTTTTATAAATTGAAGAAGTTTAAGCATCATAATCTGCTAATTAAACCATACGTCAAAGGTTTCATCGGGCTGGTTGATATGTATAACTTCACCTATTTTAGGAGTGATGATATTTAGGTTATCTTCTTTGGCATAAGCTTGAACATTGCGCATAGGCTCATACCAAGGGTGTTGCGCCAAGGCGAATTTAGAGTTATGACCTGTGAAATAACGCTTGGCGCCTATTTCGTTCAAGGCTTTGCGCAAGTCTTCGGGCAAGAAGTGAATATAACGCCAATTAGGGTTGTACTGTCCGTTTTCCATTAGGGCTAAATCGATATGAGGGAAGCGTTTGCCTATTTCGGCAATGTGCTTGCCATAGCCACTATCACCGCCGATGTAGATGGTATAAGTACCCGTTTCGAGCATAAACGAACCCCATAAAGTGGGTGCTCTCTTAAGTCCGCGACCTGAAAAATGACGCGTAGGCAAGCAAGTGAATTTGAGATTTGCTACAGTGATTGTGTCCTGCCAATCCATCTCGGTGATTTTAGCAGGGTCAAACCCCCAATACTCTAAATGCGCCCCTACACCCAGCGGACAAACTACGTGTTGAATACGGTTTTTCAGTTCTTTCATCGCTGTATAATCAAGATGATCCCAATGGTCGTGGGTAAGTATGAGCACCTCAATAGTATCGGGCATATCGGCAGATGAGTAGTTGTAAGTCGCCTTAAAAGGTTTTACCATAAACGAAAAAGGAGAGGCAGAATGAAATACAGGGTCTACAAGTACGCGGGTGTCGTTTACGTTTAGCAAATAAGAAGAATGCCCCAGCCATACCATCGCATTATTAGGCAGGGACTGTAAATCGGTTTGTACTGCAGGGATGGGCGTGCTTGGACTGAGGTCTTGTACATCGGGAAAGAAGTAATGATAGGCAGTTTTGAGTATATTGTCATTAGAAGTAAACTGCGGGGTAGTTTCTAAGTTTTGAAACTTACCCTCGCGGTAGTTGGGTGATTGTTGTATGCGTGCCAAGCGTTCGCCTGATGGTGCTTTGCTAAAACTTGGTAGGTTGAAAATTATAACAGCCCCAATGCCTATTACTACAACGAGGATAAGGATAGTGTACAACATACGTATTACTTATCGCTTAAAGCGTCTTTTATTTCGCGTTTGAGGTTTTCAATCTTACTTTTAAGTTCATCTGAAAGCTTTTCGGAAGAGCCTTTTATCTTCTTTAAGTTAAATGATAATACAATAGAAGCTACTCCACTGAAAATAAAAGTCAGTGCGATAAGCACCATTAACGAAATGCCGGTGAAAATAGGATTAGCAATAAGCAAGAATGACACGATAATTCCTAAAGTACTCAATAGTGCCAAGTTACCCCAATTCAAAACACCAGCTTCTTTTACTTCAAACGAGAAGCCTAACAATTGAAATGAGCGAAACAACAATGTAAATCCTACTATAAAAGGCAAGATAAAAGCAGATACAACAGGGTTAGCGAACAAATATGCCCCCATAAGTAGCGATACAATTCCGCTTGCTAAATACCAACCCCAACCTCCTAAGGCTTGTCGATTTTGCAAGGCAAAAAATATGTCTAATAATCCCGACATTAAGAACGAGAGGGCAAAGAGAAGCGATAGGGTAGTATAGGCTCTAAAAGGAGCTGCAAATACCGCAATACCACAAATAATAAGCAATATTCCCAAAATAAGCGGAATATACCAATGCTTTACTGATTTTGTAAATGAATAAAAATACGACATAACTTTATTTTTTATAGTTTTATGAGGCAAAGATACAAAACAATTAGCAATTAACAATTAATAAATTAGGAAATTATTCTAACAGCCATTGTTCATTGGTAAAACCTTTGCGGTAAGCCTTGTCGTGTACATCAATCACAGCGTGCCATTCTTGACAGGTTTCTAAGGAAATTTTAGCTACTAAGGGCATACACTCTTCGTGAAGGGCTTTATAGGTTTGTGCGGTAGAAAGGTTCAGGCGGTTCAAAAGTCGTATAGCGTACTAGTCGGCTATGAACACCTTTCGCTCAAAAATGTACAACAACATTGCATCGGCCGTTTCCTCGCCCACACCTTTAGTACAAAACAATTGATAATTGATAATTAACAAATTATTATTATTTTTGTGCCATAAAAAACATATTATTATGGAATTACAAGTAGGAAAGAACTATTGGGTAAAAATGATATTTTCAACTTTAAAGCGGGTGAAGTTTGGTCGTTAGTAAGAGAAGGATACCAAATTTACTACGGTGAACAATATTTTGTATTCGTTAATGCCGAGAAAAATTGTCAATTTATGATCTTGCGAAATACTTCCGATGAAGATATGGGAATAGGATGTCCTTTGGATAGGTATTTTAAAGAAATTGAAGAGTATGGCGAATCAGTATTATGTTTAAATTATCGCCAATTGATAAATTATTTTTATCTTTGTGAGTCCCAAAGAGAGTGAAAAAATAAGTAAAGAACCATCAAATGGAAAATAAGCAGATAAAGGTATACCTAAGCAGAGATAGTGTATGTGCTGCCGATGATGTAAAAGATCCCAATCCAGCTACGTTTTATCTACCCGATACTATAGAAGAATTTATAGTAATTATGGACGAGATGTTGCCATTTAAAAAGTGGAAATGTTACTTAGGAGAATATAGAAAAGGTATTGTAGGTGCAGAAGATGGAATACTTGTTTGGAAAGAAGTAGATAATCACGTTCTTATCTCAAGTTATAAAAATAACAATAAATTGATTGTAGTATACGATAGTGATTGGTATGAAACAATTAAAGCCCACCCTTATTTATATTTTGAAAGATGTTTAGATTAAGAAGACAAAAAGTGAAAAAGATGAGGCTGTCCGAAAGGGTAGCCTTTAGTTTTTTATAAATTGAAGAATGTTAGACATTGTAATTAAAAAGACAGATTATATTCGTCTGTCACTTTGAAATGCTTATGAGAAAAATAGGCTTTTAGTAAAAGATAGTTGTCAATACTCAATTTGATGTGCAACACTCTGTTTGTTCTTGAGGTGTAAATCTGCATACGAGGGTGTATTCTATCAGAATCTTTTCCTCTTCTCACTTTTTCGAGGAAAAAATGGATATGGTGAATGGAATTTAAATCGATAGTTTGGGTAAGTTCTTCTTTATAAAAAATGGAAAGAGCCTCGTTTTTTATCTCTATGGCATAGAAAGTATTATGAGTGTTTTTTATAAGATCTTCGCCAAAAAGCACTATAATGAATATTAAAACAGCAAATCCTATAAGTAAATAGAAATATTTGGCTACCCCTTCTCTATGCTCACTTATAATTTGGCCACTTATTAGCCAGAACATCATTATATAAAAAACTACAATCGACAGAAATTTTATCCATTGAAAGGTTTTGTCTTTCAGTGCTTTTACCTTGATGGTAGGAGGTAATTCACCTCTTGTATATTGGCTGTATCGCATACGCTTATCCATCACCCATCTGTAAAAAAAGCTATATAGCCCTATTAAGACTGCTAAAGGAAGGATAGGGATAATAATCTCGTCTATAAGCTCCTTGCTAAGGGTAAAGTTTCTGGCTAACCATAGAAGTTCTAACAGATAGAAACACAAAAATACAATTAGGATTATACGTCCTATTTTCAAAAACTTTTCGCCGAAAAGCTGTTCCTTTTTCTGTCCTTTTTTAGAGAGTTTTTTTGTTAGCAGATTCATATTTTACTTGTAATAATAATACCAATTTCCGTTCCATTCCTTGTCGCAATCTTCCTGAGAGGCAAAAGTACAGTCCTTTATACCTTCCTCAGGGTATTGTTGCTCACGCAATAGTTTTTGGTGATACTCGTTTATCTTTTGCAGTAAGCCTGTTTCCTTTGCTTTGCTCAATTCTTCCTCTGTTTTAAAGATGTAAGACACAAAGTAATCTTGCGGGGCTATATAAGCTCCGAAATCTACAGAAGCGTATAATTCTTGAAAAGTTGCCCTTACCTCTTCTTGTGTTTGGGCAATGATATTTTTCCATATTTTGCTCATCATTTTTTATTTATTATTCTAATAACCACTGTTCATCGGTAAAACCTTTGCGGTAAGCCTTGCCGTGCACATCAATCACAGCGTGCCATTCTTGGCAGGTTTCTAAGGGAATTTTAGCCACTAAGGGCATACACTCTTCGCGGAGGGCTTTGTAAGTCTGTGCTGAAGAGAGGTTCAGGCGGTTCAAAAGTCGTATAGCGTACTGGTCGGCTATGAATACCTTTCGCTCAAAGATGTACAACAACATAGCATCGGCAGTTTCTTCGCCCACACCTTTGATAGAGAGCAATTCTTTGCGAAGTTCCTCAGTAGGGATAGCTTCAAACTTTTGTAAGGAAGCTCCGTGCGACACATACCATTCCATCAGGGCTTTGATGTAAGTGCTTTTTTGCTTGTAGAAGCCTGCCGGACGTATATATTCCTGTAAAGTGTTCAGTTCCATAGCGTGTAAAGCTTCTACTGATAAGTTACCCTCTAAGTTAGCAAGGGCTTTTTCGGTATTCTCTTGGGTAGTTTGCTGAATGAGAATCATCGATATCCAGTCGGTAATGCGATTGGGGTCATTCCACCAATATTGCTTGCCGTAATGGGCTAATAATTTATTAAAAACTTTGATTTTTTGAGACATAAAATGCCTAAGGTGTTTTATGAGTTATTGTAATTGCACAAAGATATTTCTTTTAAACCTCTGTCGAAAAGAGAGGTCAAGCAAAGGTTACCTGTGATATTTTGGAGTTTGTGTTTTGTCATTCCTTTAGGTAAGAAAATATTGCCATATTCGCGTGTGGTGAGCGAAAAGACTTTTTGATTGCCCTTCCATTCATCGGTTTTAAAAATAGGTGTTAGTATCACATATTCAGATTCCGTGAAACAGCCATTAACACCGTGTTTTTTATGATCGGTATGCAAATTGTCCGATTCAATAACTTTCTCGATTACCTTCCCTTCGGCAGAGATTTGTGCGAGCGCATAATAATCCATTCCCCATTTATTAACCGATGAAGCGCTTTCACCCGGAATGAAGGCATAGATTTTTTTATCCAATATTTTAAGACTGTCTATCTTTGGAGTGTCTGCCCATCTGTCGTCATGATGCGTAAATGCTTTTTTATCTATTTTTGAAAAAGATTTCCATTTGGCAGTTTTGGCAGTATCATCAAATTCTAAAAGGGCGAAACATCTTGCATTGCCGTAATAAACTTCATTTTCAAAGCAAACGGGAATTATTTGGCTATCCGATATATTTTGAAAATACCGCTGTTCTGCCTTCTCTGGTACAATGTTATATCTGAGTAATGATTTATTTTTTATCGGAATGAGTGCTGGTGACGAATGTACCTCTGAGTAATACCGCACTTCTTTTGCCGAAATGATGATGGCAAACCCTTCTTTATATCTGAAGAGCACAGGATAATCTCTGTTTGACATTGGGTTGTATTCAATAGGAATCTTTTTGATGCCTTCGGTTGAAAGGACAAGGACGTAATATTTATGCCAATCGGTATGATCGGAAGTTAGGATTACGGCAGTGCCATCGGGTAGTAAAATTGAAGCATAAACAAATGAGAATTCATTGTCAAATTCCCATTTTCTCAAAAGTGTTAGTTTAAAATCGCTCATATCCTTTTCTTTTTTGCTGAGTGTTTACTCGGCAAAGGTAGTAAATAATTTGCTATTTAGCTAATTAGCAAATTGACTAATTATTATTATCTTTGTGCCTTAAAAAAAAACATATTATTATGGAATTGCAAGTAGGAAAGAGCTATCGGGTAAAAAATGATATTTTCAGCTTTAAAGCGGGTGAAGTTTGGTCGTTAGTAGATGAGGGATACCAAGCGTACTTCGGCGAACACAATTTTGTATTCGTTAATGCCGAGAAAAATTGTCATTTTATGGTATTGCGTAATACTTCAGATGAAGATATGGAAATAGGATGCCATTTGGATAGGTATTTTGAGGAAATAGAAGGGGATGATAATAATTTTATACCTTTGTCCTTAGATAAAAAAGACACTATGAAAATCTTAGTAATAGGCATAGGCGTTATAGGCTCTATTTACGGCTATGTGTTTTCTAAAGCAGGACACACAGTAACACATTACCTTAGAAAAGACAGTAAAAAGAATAACATACACACTTTAAACGTTCATATCTTGGACGGACGTGGACACAAGAAAGGACTTTCGTATACCGATAGCTATTCTATTGAGCACGCCACAGAAAAAGAGTATGATTTTATCTTTATTGCGGTACCTTCTGGAAAATTGGAAAGTGTGATAGAAGAACTCAATAGAGAGCATATTACAGGAACACTGCTCATTGCTTGTGGTATTTGGGAAGATAAGAATTATCTGGAAAAACTCTTAGGCAATCGTCCTTATGTATTAGGTTATCCTGTAGCAGGAGGCAACTTAGAAGGTGAAACCCTTAATGCTTGTTTGTTTGACCATTTTATGCTGGAGAGCAAAGCAAAAACTACTATTGATAATTATGACGATTTATTAAAGCTATTTAGCGATTGCCACATAGCCTTAGAACACCCTTACGATATGCTCGAATGGATATGGTTGCATCTGGCTATTAATGCGGGAGTTATTTCGGTAGCAAGTACTACAATGGAAAATTATAGCAATAATGCACAAACTACTGAGGCAGCCGAGAAGCTAATGCAGTCTGCCAAACTACTGAAGCAAGCTGTAAAATCGGTACGTGAAACGGTGAAGATAGTAGCCTCACGAGGGGTGGTACTAAAACACTACAACAACGAGTTACTACCTTACAAATTGCCTACTTTTCTTTCAGCACCTTTGATGAAAAGAATGTTTGCCAACAATATCCTCACCCAAAAAATAATGACTCTCCACAACAATCTCCCCGACTTATTATATGTATGCAAGTGCGTGTATGAAGAAGGTAAGAAAAAAGGTATAGAAGCACCTTTGTTCTATAAAAATTGCAGTAGGTTACCAATGTAATGGAAAATTAGCAAATAAAATGAAAAGACTACTCCCTTTATTATTAGTCCTCCTTTGGGGTCAAAATATGTTATTGGCGCAAAAAGCAGTATTAGTTAGAACACAATACGAAAGCTATGCCATAGACAATCAAACCGATTCACTGCTCCCCGACAGAAAGGAAAGCCGTGAATACTATACCTTTTTGCACTTCAACCGTAGAAAGGATACTTTATTTGTCCATAAAAAAGATACCCCAAAGGATATAGCGCAAAAAGATGCCTTTTCCTACTTCCTCACTACGAAAAAAATAGCTACAGATAAGCTACAACTCCTTATAGGTGATAAAAATCGTACGGATACACTCCTATTTCATTTTGAAAATCCCAATATCATACGTGTAAATAGAGATAGTTATATACTCAGTGATGAATACAGCCATTTTCTAAAGAAGAAAATATTCAAAAAGAGGGATATCGCTACTATTTTAGATTTTTTAGACGACCAATTAGGGGATTATTTTATAGATACGGAAGTGTTTATGATAAGCACTAAGGACAAATACAAAAAGAGCCTAAAAATGAATGGAGGCACTATCATCAACGAAGCCGATACTACTGTTTATAGTACTTTATATGCAGCATACGATGATAAAGGTCTTCAAATGTTAGGAAGAGTAGATACTAACGAACCCCAACTACCTTTTTCACTTGACAAGAAAAGAAAATATATAGATGCTGATAAGCTCGTTTTTGAAATAGAGGAACAAACTCCCAAAAACAACGCCACTTATACCCAAGAAATCTATTTCTCAGGCGAAAAGTTTATAGAAAAAGGTGAATATACCCAATACGGACTTAATATTACTACGTTCTATACGAAAACTATAGAGAAAATTAAGAATAACTAATAAAAACCCTCCCCACTCGTAGTATTTCCTATCAGTGGGGAGGGTGTTTTTTTATCCTAATTTGCGTGTTATTTCAGCGAAGAAAGAAATGCTAACAATCGCTGGGCTTGCGCTTTGGCTTTTGCTTCTATATCCTCTTTGGTATAACCTGCATTTACTGATGTTCCGTGAAAATATAGAGGCTCTACATACTTCATCTGCGCATAATAAGCCGTTTGCGCTAAGTTCTTAGAGAACTCGTATACTTTGAAATGGTGTTCTCCCAAAGTGTGATATTCACTTTCGGGTGCCCCAACGGTAAAACTTGGGATAAAATATTTCCCTTTGAGCTTATCTCCTTGTGAACCATAAGCAAACTGATACGTGAAAACCTCATCAAACCAATGCTTGAGTATCGCTGGCATATTATACCAATAAAAAGGATATTGAAAGATAACCTCTTGATGCTTGAGTAAGGCTTCTTGCTCTGCTTTTACATCTATTTGAAAGGTAGGGTATAGCGCTGATAAATTTCTGATTTCAAAATCTATATCGCTACGAGAAAGCTCCTCTATGATAGCCTTATTGGCTATCGATTGGTCAAAATGGGGGTGTGCTAAAATTACTAATGCCATATTGAAATTATTTTTTAATTTTGGCGCAAAATTATAGTACAACTTTCAATCTGGCAATAACTATCTAAATAGATACTTTATAATTTCAACTATTATGGAAACAAAAATAGAGTGTACAGCCCCCAGCGTTCGCTTAGGAGAAAAGACCTATCCTTGTACCATTGCCGTAGCGATGGATTTGATAGGAGGAAAATGGAAAGCCGTGATTTTGTATCACCTTAAAGAAGGTGAAAAGCGATTTAGCGAACTGAAAAAAGACCTCTATTCGGTAACCGAAACTACGCTGAGTATCCAACTAAAACAATTGGAAAACGACGGGCTTATTTCTAAAGTTGTCTATGGCGAAAAACCTCCTTTGGTGGCTATCTATTCACTCACCGACTTAGGAAAATCTTTTTTGCCCATACTCGATGCCCTTACCCAATGGGGAAATAAAATTGTGCTTGAAAAAGGAACTTTCCTAACGGAATAAAACACAATTATTAATTTCCAAATTTTCTAATTTGCTAATTGCTCAATTATTCTCCGCTTCCTTCTTCAAAGCATTCACTCTATTAATACCCAAACAAAAATCTATATTAAGGATAGCAAGGAGCAAAACGATTCTGCTAATTCGTTAAAAGTTTGTGCAGTTGAACGTTGAACGAGGGCTGTTCGGTTGCCAAAATACTGAAAAATTCATCGTCGAAAGCCTCGACCTTAGCGACAGCTTGCGCGATGAGTTCGGCACCTTTATCGGTGATAGCAACTACTTTGGCGCGGGTGTCGGTCTTGTGTTCTTCCCTTGTGATGAGGTCTTTGCTCTGCAAAGTGCGCACCACTTGCGAGGTAGTCATTGGGTCTATCTTGGTGAAATTTGCCAAAGACACCTGTGTGATTTCCTTTCCTTGTTGGGCGAACCACTGGGCACTCGCCAAGAGTACAAACTGGGGGTGTGTGAGGTCGAAAGGTTGCAACACTTTTTTGATTCCGCGTTGCCATAACATACTTACCTGCCAAAGTAAAAGCCCTGAGCTTTCTTCGGCTCTTAAACTAAAAATTGAGGGCTGAGAGGTCATTGTGTAACATTTTAGAGGCTATGAGTTTAAAATCGTTCTCGGATATTTCCAAAATACCAAAGCGAAAAGGATATCCCCACGCCTTTTTGTTGGGGATAAAGTTTAATAGCTCGATAAGGTCGGCTATGGGTGTTTCTTCGCAGTCTACAAAAGTAATATTTCTCCTAAACGGACAGAAGTTTTCACTCATCTGAAAGGCATAGACTTCCTCGTCTTTCACTCTGCCAATAGCCGTGAAGGCTTGGCATTTGTCTTCTTTTCCGAAATAGCGTTTGGAAGAGTAATAGAGAATACCGTCTCCCTCTTGCATACGTTTCAAAGGCTGAGCCTTTCCGTGGCAGGCTTGGGCAAAGCCTCCCGCAACGCCCATTTGTACGTGGTCTTTGCTCGCCACGATAATCCAATATTTGATAGGTCTGTTTTTCATTTATAAATGGAATAAAAACCGTGTGACACACTGCCACACGGCGATTTTTATCAATTGCAAAATTAGCTTAATTCTTTGATTTGCGCAACCAATCGAGCGGCGTGATCTTTGGCTCTTTGTTGTAGGGTTGTAAGCACTTCTTCGGGCATTACTTCTGGGATGTACTTCATTCCGTAAGAGATTACAGGCTCTTGGAATAGCAGTTTGCAGTGATTGGCAGTTTGGCGGTGAATATTGAGAAAATCAGTAAACGGATAGTTCTGTGCGCCACCGTGTTGGTAAGCCTCTTCAGGTGCTCCGGTAGTGAAAGAAAGGATGAGTTTTTTGCCCATCAGCTTGTTGTCGCCATAAGCAAAGCCGTGTGAAAATACGTTGTCTAACCATTTTTTCAGCAAAGCAGGAAGCGAATACCAATTCACGGGGAATTGCCATACAATTACATCTGCTTTTACAAGTTTAGCTTGTTCCGCTGTTACATCAATTTGATAGTTAGGATAGAGAGCTTGCAAGTTACTTACTTCAGCCTCAGGGAGCAAGCGTTTTACCTCTTCTAAAATAGCCTTATTGGCGTTAGACGTCTCCATAGTAGGATGCCCGTTGATAATTAAAACTTTCATATATAATTTAAATTTACTTCTTTGTTCGGGCGCAAAGGTAATATGTTTTTATATAATAAGCAAACTTACTATATATTATTTTATAAATATTTTTTTAAGGTGTAGGTATCACTATAAGTTGGGGATATAAAAACTCCCCGCTGGTAGATTTCTCTTTCAGCGGGGAGGGGGTTTGTATGTTTTCTAAAGGTTTTATGGCTTTTCAGATGTTAGTGAAGGAGAGGCATTATAGCCACCCACAAACCATTCCTTTTTTTCGATATCATATCTTAGAATCTCTACAGATGAATTGTCCTTGATATAGAAAAAATAAGTGAAATTTTGATATTCAGACCTAAAAAGATAAGAAATTGCTACATTATCAGGGGCTAATTTGAGCCTTATGAGTAATTTTCTTATAAAAACTGAAGTTTCTTTATCTTCTTTAAGAGTTTCAAAAGATTTATCAATGTCAGAAACTTTTATTCCAAGGGTATCGCGAGGAATATAATTGTACATTTCATTAGTTTTCGGGTCAAAATATCCTAATATATTAGCTTTTCCTCCGTATTGTTGTCCTGCTTGTATATGAAAATAGAAAATATTTCTAAATTCTTTTGCTACCATACTATGTACAAGATTTGCAAAAGCTCCCGTATGAGGATAAAAACCGATATAGTAAGTTTTATGTGTCATTGTAGTTAAATCAAAACTTACAGCGGTTACTACTCCCCAACAAGAATAGAAAACAAGTAGCCTATTTTCTAAATGAAATCCTTTTATAATATTATAAGTATAATATGCTCCTTCTCCTATTGATTTTCCAAAAATCCAATGAAGGTCTTTTTTATAAGTAGAAATAAAGATTTTTGTAGAAATACTCGCTTTTTTATTTATAAATAAAGTACGGAATTCTGCCTGCTTCTCTCCACTGTCATCTCTGACTAATTGTAGAGAAAAGTCCTCGAAATCTTGTTTGTAGATGGTGTCTATATCTGTCTTAGTTTGACTAAACATATTTTGAGAATAGCTAAGTATAAAGATTAAGAATAGGAATGTTCTCATAGGCTAATTTTTAGAGGATTGTTCGATTTTATCGAGTTTAATTCCTAACCAAATGGCGAATTACAAATGACGAACGACAAATGACGAATGACGAATGACGAATGATGAGTGCAAAGGTAGTGAATAATTAGCTAATTAAAAAATCCCCAGCCGGTAGATTTCTCTTTCAGAGGGGATTTTTATTTTTATTCAGGTGCGCAATAGGTTACGATATCTATACCGATGCCGTTGGGATCTATAATAGCAAAATGGCGATCGCCCCAAGGCTCTTCGCGTAAGTCTATGGCAATGGGTACGCCCTGCTCTTTTAACTTGCAGTAATAATCGTCTACATTCTCTACTTCAATGGTGAGGTATACACCCTGTTGGGTAAAAGGTTTTTGGAAAAGAGGTTGTTGTGAAGGGTGATTAGGCAACAAAAAACTGATTTCTGCCTCCTGATTAGGGGTGTGCAACAGCAAATAAAAGTCGTTTTCAAAAGTAACACCAAATTGCAATACTTGGGTGTAGAAAGCCTTGCTCTCGGCTAATTTCTCGGTGATAATACCTGCGTTTAATTTCATTCTGATAATGTATTTGTTATTTGGGGGCAAAAGTACCACAAGGGCAGGGAATACGATTGTAAAAAACGGACATTCTTCAGCCTAACACCTTACTCGGGGTATCTCCATAGAATGTTTTAAACGATTTGATAAAGTGGGCTTGGTCGTAATAAGTGTCTAAAAAAGAATGGTTGTGGTAGGCTTTTGTACTTAGTATATGCTGAAAGCGCACAATGTTGCTAAAAGTCTTAGGACTATCGCCTATGTAGTAGTCGAAAAGGCGGCGCAACTGTCGGGTGCTGATGCCGGTATCCAACTCACTGATGTGTAGGCTGCCTTTGCTTTGCAATATCTGCAAAAGTGCTGAGAAAAAGCGGTTGTCCATCTGCAAAGGGCGTTGTGATAGGTGACGGAGAAAATAGTTGTCCAAATGCTGTGCTATGGTAGCTAACGAAAGGGGAGTTTCCAACTGCTGAGCTATAAAAGTAGCCAGTGCAGGTACTACCTCGCGCAAAGGGATTTCTTGTGCGCTGATTTCAAAAGCATCTTGACCAAAAAGTAGCGGAAAAGCACTGGGCAAAAAGCGTACTCCTACATAATGAAAAGTCCCCGTTATGGGAAACTCTATGTATGTATTGCAATAGCCCATAACGGAACTCATCTGCGGGGCGTTACAATCAAAAAATAGGTCTATACAACCATCGGCAACTACTCGGTAGCAGAAAGGCGTGTTACGTGGAGGAGATTTCAGTTCCCAATAGCAATAGATAAACGAACGCAAAGCCTCACACGGAAGAAACTCGGTATAGGTAACCTCTTTTTCTTCTGCAGGAATAACGGATTGTATAGGGTGATAATAGGGGCGAAGTGATAACACGTTGTTTGCTATTGATGAAGGGCAAAGATAGAAATAATTAGCCAATTGGCAAATGTGTTAATTATTATAAAAATCCCGCTGGTAGGCTTTGCCTACCAGCG